>JAESPR010000103.1 GCA_016765685.1 Colwellia sp.
AATAGTACATTTCGCTTAGCTAAACGAACAAGTAAACAGGGCTCTGCGGTACAGTCGCCTTCATCAACCATGATATCTTCAGACTTTTGAGCAACATCAATTAATATTTCATGAGTGGGTTTTTTCCCGTCAAACAAACTTTCTAGCCAAATTGGTAATGCTTTGGAAAAGTGACCAACAAACATGTAACCAAAAGAGGTTAAACGCACCGGTAACCAGTCAAGGTAGAAAAGAATGTCGTGATAGTTTTTACAGCCAGAAGAAATACTTGGTACGCTATATTGCTCGTTAGCTTCTTCTTGAGCCACTGTTTTTGAGTCTAAAGTGCAACCATTTTTATGCTCTACTACGGTAGTTAATAGGCGATAAAACACCACGCCCGCAGCGCCAAATATGACGAAAAATAGCATGATGGCAACGTAATAACGATAATTTAGCCAAATTAAGGCTTGACCAAAACCCATATTGGGTAGGTTTTTATCTTGCAGTAATTGCTGGTGATGCAGCTCAGTAGTCGTCATTTCGCCGCGAAAAGCCGCATGTAAATATTGTTTGTAACAATCTCTAGTGTTAAAACAGCCAAAACTAACGATCAAAATTAGTGTTGAAATAATAAGGTGTAATAGTCCGTCATCTACCAAGGCTAATGCGCCATAAACAACAGCGACAGGTAATAGCAAAAATAGAGCATAACTAAAATTACTATTTTTGAACTGTGACAGAGCTGAATTTCTTTGGAAAAAACTGACGTATTGTTGGTAGTAATAGTCGAAACGCCAGACGGAAGAAGATAAAGATCTTTCTGCCGCAAGGGCTATTAATAAACTTAATAAAATCATGGTAATTTTTATTTTGAAAAGAAAAGCATAAACAAATAATATAACGTAAATTATTATATTTATACCCTAGCGTTAGTTTTATTTATACTATTGCTGATTAATTGGCATTTAGAAAAAAAGCTGACATTAAAAAAAATATCAGCTTTCAATTGTTAGTATTAATTTTTAGGGGATATTGATTAGCGTTTTTTGCGTTTTGAAACACCAAAGCCTAATAAAGCTAAGCTGAAAATTGCTAAAGATGTTGGCTCTGGTACGGAAACAGTACTGGTGGTGTTAATAATTGCTAAACCTTCTAATCTACAAGTAGGTCGACAATCAATATTAGCCCCTGCTGTTGCAATACCGGTAGCGGTGTTGATTTGAAAAATAGTATCTTCACTTTTTTCTACCAGCCATAAGTTACCTAGGCTATCAAAATCTAGGCCACCTTCATCATAATTTATACCAAAATCACCAATTTCTGTGGTGTTACCGTTGGTCGTATTAACACTCATTAAACAGTCGTTATTGTCACAATCATCACTTGCACTAAATAGTTCACCATTAAAAAAAGCAATGCCTGTAGGGGAATCACCAGCATCCCCTATTAAGGTTGCTGCACCAGTTAGGAAATCAACTGAAAACAAGCCACTGTCACTTAAATCACCAGAAGCGTATAAGTTGCCACTTGCATCAAACGCTAAACCAGCATCAGACAAGTTAAAACCTAAACTGCCAACTACCGTACCGGCACCCGTGTTTAGGTTTAAAGTGATTAATTGATTAGAGTTATCATCTAAACCAAAAAGAATACCGGTACTTGCTTGAAAGGCTAACCCTTCAATATCACTAAAGCCTGTGGCACCAATAACTGTTGTTATGCCCGTTGTTAGATCAATCAATAATAGTTGTTCATCAACATTATCGATAGTATATGCCATCAAAGCTGCATTAGCTTTGCCAGCTGCGCCAAATAATAAACAGAAGCATAGAAGCAGAGAAAAAAGGTTTTTCATTTAAATAGCCCTTGAGTGAGTTTGTAAGTTAAGAATTTAACAAGTTAGAGCACTATTTATGCCAACACGACTAATATATAAAAAACAATCGGTTATATGCGTTCACTGTGAAGATGTTAAAGAAGTGTAAATAAACCTGACAGTAGGTGCTTAATTAACAATCAGATAATTAACTTTATTTTATTGGCAGTATTTATAACCTAGTTGCGCTTTAGTTGCTGCAAGCATTGATGAAAATATTGCCAATTAAATGCTTGTCCGGGGTCTGTTTTTCTGTCCGGCGCAATATCACAATGGCCAACAATATTATCACAGCTAATTAACGGATAGTATTTTTGTAAACTTGCGGTTAACTTTGCTAACTGTTGATATTGAAGCGCTTCATAAGGAATATCATCACTACCTTCGAGCTCTATACCGATAGAAAAGTCATTGCATTGTTCAATGCCATTAAAACTTGATATTCCAGCATGCCAAGCTTTATCCTCAAAGGAGACATATTGAATGATACTGCCATCTCGCCTAATTAAGCAATGGGCAGAGACTTGTAATTGAGCAATATCGGCAAAACTAGGGTGAGCATCAGCATTTAATCGTCCTAAAAAAAGATCGGTTATATGATTGCCACCAAATTCTCCGGCGGGAAGGGAAATATTATGGACAACCAATAAGCTGGTGGGCGTATTTTGACAGCGCGCACTGCAAAAATTTGACTTATGCTGTGCTACTTCCTCTAGCCAACCTTGCGTTATGATGAACTCTTGTAGCAAATTATTACCTTTCTCATCTTTTTTCTGTCTGCTTAACGACATACAATGATTTTATACCATAGCTTTTTAAGAATACCTTTATTATGACTGAAGATGACCCGACAAACAAAATAGCGAAAATATTTGTTTGGCTTGCGTGGATTATTGCCATTGTTTTATTAATGTTTGTTTTTCAAAGTGAGCTTGATGAGCAATATAACCCCAATAGTCAACCGCAAGTTAGCCTAAATAATTCAGGGCAAGCTGAGGTGATTTTAAAGCAAAATAGGCAAGGACATTATGTGACGAAAGGTAGCATCAATGAAACATCGGTGGTTTTTTTATTGGATACCGGTGCAACACAAGTATCTATTCCGGCTCATATTGCCGATCAATTACAACTTAAAAGCTATGGCAGTTACCCTGTGCAAACGGCTAATGGTACAGTGACTGTATATAGCACAAAAATAGATCAACTTAGCATTGGCAATATTTTCCTATATAATGTCGCGGCACATATTAATCCGGCAATGAAAAGTGATGCTATTTTGTTGGGTATGAGCGCGTTGAAAAAAATCGAGTTTAGTCAAAAAGGCAAACAGCTCACCTTACGTGAATACCCATAATATCAATTATGTCAGGAATAATAGATGCTTACCTCTGAATCAATAAAACTAAAAAACGATGTCACCGCTACCGTTGCTTGGGCGCTTAAAGAAGATTTGGGTGTTTTTGGTGATGATATGCTTAGTGCAGAGCAAGATATTACCGCGATGT
>JAESPR010000104.1 GCA_016765685.1 Colwellia sp.
CTAGCATTCATAATTCAGTTTCTCTATAATATGCCACCTTTTTCGGGATCCTGAGGCGACGGTCTTGGGGAAATGCCCTTAGAAAAATAAGCTCGAGCTAAAATTAATTTTGGAGTACTCAAATGTCTAAAGTTTGCCAAGTAACAGGCAAAGTGCCAATGGTTGGAAATAACCGTTCACACGCAAGAAACGCGACTCGTCGTCGTTTTTTACCTAACCTTCAATCTCACCGCTTTTGGGTAGAGAGTGAAAATCGTTTCGTTAAATTACGTTTAACTCCGAAAGGAATGCGTATTATCGATAAAAAAGGTATTGATGCAGTATTAACTGATATCCGTGCCCGTGGCGAAAAAGTTTAACCTAGCGTTAACTTTTATATAAGTAAGGAATTATTATGCGCGATAAAATTCGTTTAGTTTCTAGTGCCGGTACTGGTCATTTTTATACTACAGATAAAAATAAAAAGACTATGCCAGAAAAAATGGAAATCAAAAAGTTTGATCCAAAGGCACGTAAACACGTAATGTATAAAGAAGCTAAAATTAAATAAATATTTAACTTTTACTTTATACAAATAAAAAACCCAGTTTCTACTGGGTTTTTTTATGTTCAGGATGAACGGACAGTTTTTTGCTCCTGCAAAAACTGAACTTCCACCATCCATGACGGTCGTATGTCGCGGTGCCATGACGTTACATGGAGGTAACTTATGAGGGCAATGCAGGATGCAATTGTCCTGATGGCAAAGAGCGTGTATGCCTCAAAAATGCTTTTTTACTATTCTGTACTACACTTATGTTTTATGTCGCGTGAATTAATTTCGGCGGCACTTAAAATGAAGGAGCAGCCCCCCGCTCAGTGGACGAGGTAGTAATGTCGATGAATATTCTTATTGTTGATGATGATCAAGTAGATAGAACCCATATTAAACGTATGATGAGGCGTATTGATTCAAGCAATATCATTACCGAAGCTGAAGATGCAGATTCTGCTTTAGTGCTGTTAGTAGAGCAAAATTTTGATATTGTGTTATTAGATTACACCATGCCGCAGAAGAATGGTTTGGAGTTATTGAAGGAAATTCAAGACCAAGATATTAAAAAGCACAGTGCCATCATCATGATGAGCACCTCTGAGCAAGAAGAATTAGCGTTAAGTTGTTTAAAAGCTGGCGCCCATGATTTCATTATTAAATCTGACATTACCGGTTATCGCTTACGTCGAGCAATTTTAGCGGCCCAAGCTCGATTTGATATGGAAACAAAACTAAAAGAAAGTTATGACAAGGTAAAACAATTAGCCGAACAAGATTGTTTAACTAAGCTCGCCAATCGCTATTTTTTCGATGAATCTCTAAAAGTTACTATTTCTAACAATGAGCGTCAGCCACATAAAACGGCCTTATTATTATTCGATTTAGATCACTTTAAATATGTCAATGATACCCATGGTCATGATGTGGGTGACTTATTGTTGCAAAAAGTGGTGCACAGAATACATACTTGTTTGCGCGGTAATGAAGTTTTTTCTCGCTTGGGCGGTGATGAATTTGCCATCATCTTAAATCATGTTGACCGTGTTGGTGATGCAGAAAAAGTCGCTTTAAGAATACTCAAGGTATTAATTAAACCTTTTTGCATCAATGGTGCAGAAATTAATATGGCCGCGAGCATTGGCATCTCTTTCTACCCTGACAACGCGAATAGTGCTAGCGATTTATTCAAAAAAGCAGATATTGCAATGTATAAAGCGAAACATTTAGGGCGCAATCAAATCGCTTTTTTTGAAGATGAAATGCAACAACAATTTTTGAACCGTTATCGAATCGAAAATAATTTAAAACAAGCGTTATACAAGCAACAGTTTGAACTTTTTTATCAGCCGGTTTTCAACTGTGCCGACAGTTCCATCATTGGTTTTGAGGCTTTGCTTAGATGGCATAGTAATGATGGGTTGATAAGCCCCGAGGTATTCATTCCTATTGCCGAAGAAAGCCGACTTATTAAACCCATTGGTCGTTGGGTTATTAGCCAAGCTTGTCAGCAAATCAGCCTGTGGCAAGCGCACTGTCCAAGTTTGACCATGGCAATTAATTTATCACCAGTACAATTGTTAGACAATTTGTTGCTGTCGCATATAAAAAAATGTTTTAAAACGTATGATATTAATCCTCAAACTATTGAATTTGAAATAACCGAAACCGCACTTTTAGATGACTCTTGGCAAACACAGGCGGTCATTAAAAACCTTAGCGAGTTAGGCTGCAAAATAGCGCTTGATGATTTTGGTACTGGCTTTTCCTCGCTATCGCATCTCCACCATTTCCCCATTAATACCGTTAAAATTGATAAATCGCTAATGCCGGTTAATGAAGTTGACTTTTCCAATGAGAAATTAATTCATGGCTTGGTCATTATGTTGCAATATTTAAACCTTAATATTGTTGCTGAAGGGGTAGAGTTTCAATCTCAGTTAGCCCTGTGCCAGTCATTGCATATTCAAAAACTGCAAGGGTATTTATTATCAAAACCCATTCCACCGGATGAAATAAATAAATTTTCCCTGTTTGCTAACTATCCCAAGATAACACCTTGTGTTGTTAGACAATAATAAGACATTAAATAGTTTATGAATAAAAAATTGAAACTTTATTTTGTCATTTTAGTCTCTTTTAGTTGTATTTTACCATTGACGTTAAATTTATTAGGCTTTGATTTTAGCTCAATTTCGCCGCCGCTTAATTTAGCCGGTGCTAACTTAGACATTTCACCAGACCAACAGTTTTATGCGTTAACTGGCGCCTTACATCATGCTTTGCTTGAATGGAGTGCGGTAACTTTGGCGATGATTGTTGGCGTTGGGGCATTTGTTCATTATTATCAAAATAAAGATATTTCTATTCCTATTATTGGGCTTGCTCTATTATGCGCAGGTGTTACCGATGCTTTTCATACCTTGGCAGCAACCAGAATAATTTCAGCGAGTGTGCCTAATGGGGACTTTATTCCTTTTACTTGGGCATTTTCCCGAATATTCAACGCCAGTATTATGATTTTTGGGGTGCTGATAAGTTTATGGCTTACCAGAGCGTCTGGGCAGCAATATTTTGCGAAAAAAACTAACATTGATGGTAATGCCGCTACTCGGGGCATTGGGCAAACTCAAACGCTGTTTATCATTTCTATATTATTTATTACCCTAGCGATTAGTGCGGTAATTTGGGCAGCAACCAGCCAGCACTTACCGCAAACAACCTTTAAAAATGCGTTTATCACTAGGCCCTACGATGTGGTTCCGTTAGCTCTTTTTATCTTATCTGCAGCATTAGTGTGGATTTGGTACCAGAGAAAAGCCAGCGTCTTGAAGTTTTCTTTGTTATTAAGTCTTATCCCTGAGGTTGTTACCCAGTTACATATGAGCTTTGGCTCTACTGCGTTATTTGATAATCATTTTAATATCGCCCACTTTTTAAAAATAGTCGCTTATGGGGTGCTAACCCTTGGTATTTTGATTACATTATTGCAAAGCTCTAAAGCTTTAGTTAGCCAACATCAAAGCTCAAATAAAGGACGTATTAGTGAGTCTTCCTATGCCGTGGAGGCCACAGAAGGATTGCTTGACGTTGGTAAGGCTAAATATTCACAAGTATTGGTATTCTCATCATTCACTTTTATTTTGGCAATAATTGTTAGCGCCTTGGTCAGTGGTATATATTATATTGATGCGATAAAAGTAACCCAAGCACAGCAGCATAAAATACTTATCAACCAAGGTGATTTTATTGAGTTACTGTTAAAAAATATTTATCAACAGCCTAAAAAAGAGTTGGGTTTTCTAAGTGATAGTTTAACAATACCATCAGTAACTCACTCTAAAAACAAGCAGAATGTAGTTAATAATGCGTTGTGGCATCAACGCTTTATAGGGCATTTCTCTGACGACTTACATCAATTAAAACTAGCCGAATTAACAGACAAAAAAATGTTTTTTGCCGATGAGCAAGGGCACATTATTTATCAAGTACATTCTAGTAAAAATGACGTTTCAGCATCCATGCAAAGCATTGTAACCTTGTCTCAGTTATTTCCGGCGCTAACCCATGTTATCACCACAAATCAAACGCAATTTCAACTAGGTATGGAAAAGGGTTTTGTTATAAATAGTAGTATTAAAGGCCATTACCGCACGATAACATTACCCTTTGAGCAAAGGGATACTGTGATTAGGTTGTTTATTCAAATGGATCAAAAAGCGTCCCTTGCTGAAATCGATACGGTTCGCAATCGCAGTTTACAAATCGGCTTTGGTTTAGCTATTGTGGCGTTGGCTATCGCTTTAGTCATGAGTCGTCGGCTGTCTAGTGCGTTACAAACCATCACCACTCAGGTTACTCAATATAGCCATACCGGTGAAATAAAACATTTACCTATTGATGCGCCAGATGAAAGCGGAGTACTAGCCAGAAGCTTTCACAATTTGCTGATAACGCAAGCCGCGCAAGATAAAGCGTTATTACAACAAAAATGGGCGTTGGATGAGCATGCCATTGTTTCTATCGCGGATATCAAGGGCAACATTACGTATATTAACGAAAAGTTTTCACAAATTAGCGGTTATAGCGAAGCAGAATTACTGGGTAAAAATCACAGAATTCTCAACTCGAATCATCACCCCAAAAGCTTCTTCACTGAAATGTTCAAACAGATAACGCAAGGTAAAACTTGGCAGAGTGATATTTGTAATAAAGCAAAAGATGGTCATTTATATTGGGTAAATACTACCGTTGTTCCGTTTATGAATAATAACGGCCGACCAGAGAGTTATATCTCGATTAGAACGGACATTACGCATAATAAACATCAGAGTGAATTGTTGCTAGCTGCCAAGGTTGAGCTGTCAAAGCAGGTTGATAAGTTAGAAGCTGTGAATGTAGAGTTGAATCAATTTGCCTATGTGGCCTCTCATGACTTGAAATCACCTTTAAACGGTATTTCACAGCTGGTGATGTGGTTAGAAGAGGATTGTTATGAAATATTGCCAGTAGAATCTCAAGAGCACTTAAGGTTATTAAAAAACCGCAGCAAACGCATGATAACCTTGTTAAATGATCTATTGAATTATTCGCGCGCAGGTAGAACAGAATATCATGCAGAAGAATTTAATTTGGCGGTAGTCGTCAATAATATTTTTGATTTACATGGCAACAGAGATGGATTTAGTTGTGTAACGCAAGATATTAACTTGTTTCTACAAAAAGTGCCCTTTGAGTTAATCATTAGAAATTTAATTTCTAATGCCCTCAAACACCATGATAAAAACCATGGTTGTATCGAAGTAAGTGTAAAAAACAACGTTGAGTTTGGTCAAAACTATTACCTTATTCATGTGCAAGACGATGGCCCAGGCATTCCCGTTAATATGCATGAAAAAGCGGTGGAAATGTTTCAAACCTTGCAATCAAGAGATAAAACTGAGGGTAGTGGTATGGGGTTAGCCCTAGTAAAAAAAACCATAGAGCACCAAGGAGGCTCGCTTAGCATAAAGGTAAATGAAGGTAGAGGCACGCTCATCATAGTAAAATGGCCATATGTGAATGCGAGTTAATTTTTTAAAAGTAATGACAAGGATAATAAAATGAATCATGAAGCACTAACTATTTTGATGGTAGAAGATGATGATGTCGATGCTCAAGGCATGCAGAGAAGTTTTCAAAAAAGGCGAATAGTGAATACTATTGTCAGGGCTCATGATGGTTTGGAAGCCTTAACGCTATTAAAATCAGGCGGTATTCCTCATCCTTATATTATTTTATTAGATTTACAAATGCCTAGGATGAATGGCATTGAGTTTTTAGCAGAAATCAGAAAGGATGATGTATTACAATCAAGTGTTGTTTTTGTGTTAACCACTTCACAAGCGGAAGAAGATATTACGGCAGCTTTTAAAAAACAAATTGCCGGTTACTTTGTTAAAGATGACGTTGGATCGAATTTTTGTGAAATGCTCGACATGCTTGAAGGATATTGGCGAATAGCATATTTACCACAATAATAGCCATCACTAGTTTTTGTTTTTTTCTATCCGCTTCATCGTTAACCACATCAATACAAAATGAATAACAATAGGTAAAAAAATCCAATATGAGTAGCTGTTAAACAAATTTCGAAAGGATTCTTTAAGTATTGCAACATAAAAAGCACCAAAGAAAAGCAGGATATAAAGATAGATGTTGTAAAATTTGGCAGCTATAAAACCTAAAGGTATGCCTAAAATAGCGATTAAAAAC
The DNA here is from genome assembly GCA_016765685.1 of Colwellia sp. Lineage (GTDB taxonomy): Bacteria > Pseudomonadota > Gammaproteobacteria > Enterobacterales > Alteromonadaceae > Colwellia. The sequence goes on from JAESPR010000104.1 coordinate 6,287, forward strand.
ATCTCAATCATAATGCTTGCTCTTTATTGAAGGTAACAAACTTGCTGTCCATCGAATTCACCATTAGTAGCTCTATGCTATTGCTTCCCAGTCAGTGATAAAAAAGGCAAGACAAAAGACATGCCGATAAAATTATTTATTGATGCTTGTTGCGGTTGCCTATATGCCTAGCAGTGCATTCCATCAAAACTAAGTGAATAACGACGGGTAAAATAATCCAATAGGAATATACTGCAAAGAGTTCTTGAAAAAACATTGCAATTGATTTGGATAAAAAAATACTGAAAAATATTATAATAAAATAATATTTTTCATTGATTTTTGGAACTACATAACCTAAAACTATGCCTGAAATTGCTATTAAAAACATCGACATCATATTGTTTATAAACCTTTTATTTTACTTGCTACTTACAATCATTCATTTTTTATTTCTTTTCTCTATGAACTTAATAGTTAACTCCATCAATACTAGATGAGTAATGATGGGTAAAATAATCCAATAGCCATATAAAGCAAAGAGATCTTGAAAAAATTCTTTGGCTGAAAAGGCAAAAGCGCAAGCAAAAATCATAGCAGTATACATATATATATTATCAACTTTTGAAGATATATAGCCAATAGGTATGCCTGAAATTGCCATTAAAAACATCGACATCACATTGTTTATTCTCTATTGAAAGTAGCAGATTTGTTGTGGAATGAGATCACCATCAGCTGTTTTAGTGTAAACAATTTTGCAAACTAACACTACTTGACCTAAATTTGCGAACATATCTGCAAGTGTTAGTCCTTGGTTTATATTGCCGCCGCCAAAGCCACCACCTGAAACTCCTCCTGCACCACCATTTGAACCACTCCCTGCCCGAATAACTTTGGTTACTTTACCGCCTTGTAAATTAATCACATCACCGACCTTTAGTCCATCATTCAACATATCTTTAATGATACCTGTTAGTTCTATCCCTAATGCTACACTTACAGTATTAGATATTCTTAGGGCAATTTTTTTAGAAATAACATTTACTGCGAAAACTGTTAACAGCTGACCAAATTTAGCGCTAGGTGTTATCGCAAGCATACCCGCAATAAAGCTTGCAGCATACTCATTGGAGTCTAACATTTTTTGCGTGATTGTAATTGAAAACTCTACTTCATTTAGATATTTAGACAAGATTGCAAGATCTCTGTTTTCATTCCATTGCGCACAACTGAAGTTGCTATCACCTTCACATGATAAGGCACCATCAAAGAATGTAATCTCATTGTTGTTTGTTTTGATTCGATTACTGCTTTTTTTGACTTTTGGCTGTTCATAGTTAGCTAAAAAGTCGTAAATAGTCGTTGAATATTTTTCTATGCCATTTTTTTGTACAATAATTCTTTGGTGTGAAAAAGAAAAATTGGCACGTTTAATTATATAATCATGAACAAGTTTTTTTGAATCACATTGATTAAAACATTCGAGGATAATATCTTCTAAAGGAGTCAGAAATAAATCATTATTATTCTGACTATAAACATTCATTGATAATAAAATTAAACACAAACTGGCGAGTGTTTTTTTGCAAGACATTATATATTTCATTGTATTTGGTATTCCCTGAGTAATTAATTGAAATTAGCGATAATATATTGACACTAATGTTATGCCGAAATATGCTAGAACCAAATGTTACTAAAATGTTACTAAAATGTTACTAAAATGTCAAAGAGTTGTTTTGTGAAAAGCCAACGTTAAAAAGAGTACCACTTCATTTAATAAATAACTACTGTACGTTGTAGAGGTTAGCTTGGTAAATTATCTCGTAATTTATTGCCAACGTCTGTCATTACCTGGCTTTTAAAAATATCATTATCAACGGTATTAAACTGCTGTTTATAAGTGACTAAATCTACCATTTCTAAATTAACGTTGATGGTTTTAAAAATCTTAGGCAGTTTGTCACCGGGGGCTTGAATATGGTGTAAACCGCCGCTGTATAAAAAAAGTATTTTTCCATGATTGAGTTTTTGTAATATATCTACAAAACCTGATCGCACCGTCATGGTTTTGCCCTCCTTGTCTAAACCATTACGACGCTTCATTCTGCCTTCAGGTAAAATTGCGGTTATTTTGTCGTCATTTACTTGGCTTAAAAAATACTGCCAAGTATCATCTTTTTTACGGCTAATAGGGATGCAGCCGGGAATGAGTAGGTGCATTATTTTACCAACAATGGGTCTGTCAAAAGTAACGTCGGCACCGGGAACAATTAAGTGGTTGGCAAGGCGCCATAAAAAAGAAAAAGGCGCGATACGAATAAATAGCGTTTCAAACAAGCTGGTATGATTCAAAAAAATAATGAAATTAACCTCTCGCCATTGTTGCTTCGTTGCGCTTGAAAGCCATCGTTCTTTAAAACGATAAAACACCATGACTATTAATTTTAAGCAGACAAGTATTGCGAAGCGAATTAGCGCTAATACAGTGTTTTTCATTAACGTTTATTTATTAAAAGCAAGCACAGTAAATACGGCTGCAGCACTGGCACTGATGCCAGTAAAAACCATATTGTGCTGGTTTAATAACAGTGCGCTACCAATAACAAAACTAGCAGCCAATACACTGTATATCAAACGTTGATTATTGGCTTGCTGCTGCCGGTTCATCTGCTCAAATAATTGTTTTTGTTGTTGATGGTTTTCTCGGCCGGCTTTTAAATAGTCGTAAATTAAATCAGGTATCTCGGGCAGTTTTTCATTCCAAAAAGGTAAGCTGTCTTTAACCTTAGTAAATATGGCTTTAACGCCCATTTGTTCTTTGACCCAGTTTTCTAAAAAGGGTTTAGCGGTTTGCCATAAATCTAATTGTGGATAAAGTTGACGACCTAAGCCCTCAATATAAAGTAAGGTTTTTTGTAATAAGACTAACTGCGGTTGCACTTCCATATTGAAACGTCGGGCAGTATTGAATAAGTTGACCAACACTTGGCCGAAAGAAATTTCAGCTAAGGGTTTGTTAAATATCGGCTCACAAACAGTGCGAATGGCAAACTCAAACTCATCAACACAGGTTGATGCCGGCACCCAACCTGAGTCAACATGCAATTGTGCTACTTTGCGATAATCGCGATTGAAAAAGGCGACAAAGTTTTCAGCTAAATAACGCTTGTCTTCGCGATTTAAGGTGCCAACAATGCCATAGTCTATAGCTATCCAAGTGGGATCGGCGGGGTTGTCGGCATTAACAAAAACATTACCGGGGTGCATATCGGCATGAAAAAAACTGTCGCGGAATACTTGGGTGAAAAAGACCGCCACGCCGCGTTCGGCTAGTAATTTCATATCAACACCTAGACTTTTTAAGGTGTCAATTTCAGCGACGCCAATGCCGTAAATGCGCTCCATAACTAAGACGTTTCTATGACTGTATTCACTGAAAATTTCAGGAACATAAAGTACTTTGTCGTACTCACTGCCTTGTTCGAAATTACGTTTCAATTGAATGGCATTAGCGCCTTCGCGGTTAAGATCTAGTTCGTCTAAAATGGTTTTTTTATACTCGGCGACTACTTCAACGGGGCGCAAGCGTTTACCGTCAGGTAACCAGCGGGCGACAAGGGCTGCGAAACGAGACATTACTTTTATGTCGGCCAAAATCGTTTTACTGATGTTAGGGCGTAATACCTTAATGACAATCTTCTGTGTTTTTTGTTGTGGTGCATCGCCTTCAATTAAGGTTGCCGTATGTACTTGGGCGATAGAAGCGGATGCGAGTGGTGTACTATCAAAATCACGAAAGTGTTGTTCAAAAACATCAATGCCCATGGCTTCAATAATTAATTGTTTGGCTAGTTCGCCATCAAAGGGAGTGACTTGATCTTGTAACAACGCTAATTCGTCAGCGAAATCGGCGGGTAATAAATCGCGGCGAGTAGACAGCATTTGCCCAAACTTAATGAAAACAGGGCCTAAGTCTTCAATCGCCAAACGAAAACGTTGAGCAAGCGCTTTATTTTTGTGCTTATTCCTGAGCCAAAATAGCGAATAACGCCCTAGTTTGGCATACCAAGGCAACATTTTTTTCGGTACCATGTCATCTAAACCATAGTTTAAAAATGTTTTTATAATGCAATACAGTCGTGTGCTACTCACGTGTTGGCAAGTCCTTTCGTTAATTGGTTAATGCGCGTAGTAATTTCATCTACTTGTTTACTTACTTGGTCAACTTGCTGATTAAAATGATCAATTTGGCTGCGAGTAACCACTAACCGTTTTTCATGAACAATATATTCGCTAGCGTCAGCTTGAATTTGTTTGGCAGAAAATTGCAGTTTGTTAACCACTTTTTTGCCTAATTGCATTAATTTATGCGTTGGTACATCGCCAATGTGAAGCGCTAATTCACTTTGCCAATCAATATTAAGGTTTTCTGCAATACTAGCAAATTGTTGGGCAATTTTAATGTCGCCAGTTAAGTCGAGTTTGTCTTGTTTAATCAGCTCGGTTAATTGCTGATTGGTTTTTAATTCTTGCAAGGTTTGCATACTGGTCTTTAGGGTGCAGTCTGCACGGTTTGTTAATCCCGACACTAATACTTTATTATTATTTACACTCAAACTGATGGGAAAGTTTAACTCAGACAAAACGATCGTTAATGTTTTTTGTTCTAATTTATTCAGCCCAATAGGAGTAGTATTTAATGATAAGGTTTTATTAATCAATAATTCTAATGATGAAAAAAATGCTTGCTGTAACATTAAAGTGACCTTGCTTGAGTTAGCTTAAAACTTATAACCTTTATGTAAAGCAACCACGCCGCCGGTTAAGTTTTTAAAACTTGTTTGCTCAAAACCGGCATCGTTCATCATAGTTTTTAAAGTTTCTTGATCAGGATGCATACGAATAGACTCAGCCAAATATTGATAACTATCACCATCTTTTGCGACTAACTCACCTATTTTCGGTAAAATATTAAAGGAATAAAAATCATAAGCCTTGTTAAGCAATTCGTACTCAGGTTTAGAGAACTCTAATACCAATAAACGCCCGCCCGGTTTTAATACCCGATAAATTGAGCGTAACGCCATGTCTTTGTCGGTAACATTACGTAAACCAAAAGCGATGGTAACAATGTCAAAACTGTTATCTTCAAACGGTAAATATTGGGCATTGGCTTGCACGTAGTTAATATTTTTCACTAAGCCTTTATCGCGTAACTTGTCGCGACCCACATTAAGCATTGAGCTATTAATATCAGCCAATACTACCTTACCGTTTTTACCCACTAATTGTGAAAACTTGGCGGTTAAATCACCTGTGCCGCCAGCTAAATCTAATACCTTATTGCCGGGGCGCACGCCACTGGCATCAATAGTAAAACGCTTCCATAAACGGTGCACACCAAACGACATTAAATCATTCATCACGTCATATTGTTTGGCTACCGAATGAAAAACCCCCGCAACCATAGACACTTTATCTTTTTTATCAATGGTTTTGTAACCAAAGTGAGTAGTATTGTCTGACGTTGAATTTTTCGTGTCTGGATATTGATTTTGTTGTTGGTCTGACATCTACTGTTCACTGATAACGGAAATTGATAATAGTTTACTGTATGTCACAGGGATAACCAAATATCGACGGTCTTTTTGTTGATCTAAAACAGTGCCTGTTTGCAAGCAAGTGCATTAAGAGCAAAGAAGCAAGTTCGTTGGATGAATTTAACTGTGATGCCTTATTTTAGGGTTATTTTATTTTTTAGCTAGATGACTACCCTTTTGATGGAGTACTAAGGAGTCAATTTACCTTCTTTATTCTTTTCAATAGCGGCCTTAGTATCAGTAAAACCTTCTAATGCCGCTGTTGAGTTAGGAAATTTAGCGATTAAAAATTTAAAAGCAGGTAGCGAAAATGCAGCCCCGCTACCATATCTCAGCGCATAGGCACGATAAAGAAAAAAACGTTCTATTGATGCTTTATCACCATCGTAAATGTTCGATACCGCTTGGTATATTGCTGGCAAGTCGTTAATCTTTTTTTCCAAAATAGCAGTCATAAATTGCTCTTTAAGCGTTGCCATTTTAAATGCTTCGGGATCAACAATCGACATTAAGCTTTCTGCCAAAACATCGGTCCATACGTTATTGGCATTGCCATTGGTAAGATAGGCAATGGTGAAATTATCCAAACTATTTTCTGTGTTGAAATAATGACGTAGTTTCACTCGGTTGCCGCCATCATGGCCAGCTTGGTAATAACCATCTTCAAAAGAATATTCAAAGCCAAGGGCATAACGACCATTTTTGCCGTTTGCCAATTTCATTGGTTGCCAAAATTTTGTTAAAGTACTTTGGCTGATAAATTGACCAGTGACTAACGCGGTCATAAACGTTGTTAAGTCTTCAGGCGTAGAATAGAGCGCAGAGTGAGCATAGGTATATTCAGGCCAATCGATATCAATGTTCCTTTTAATTATTCCGTTTGCGCCTTGATAGCTAGTGACCATGTTGTTGATGATGGCTTTTGCACTTGCATGTCCGGTATTCTTTAATCCCAGCGGCTTAATAATTATTTCAGTAACCAACGCTTGATAAGATTTACCGGTTTTTGATTCCAAAATGGCTGAAAGCAGCAGAAAATTAGTATTGTTATAACTATTTTTTGTACCGAGTTTAAAGTGTTCTGGTTCATCAATAAGTGACAAGAAAACCGCTTTTTTAGTGGGTAAAAAATTGCGGCTTTCCATTGCGATGTCAAAATAACGAGGAATACCAGAGGTGTGACTCAGCAGATGCTCGACAGTAACTGCTTGCCAGCGCTTGGGCAGGTAAGGTAAATATGTGCGTATTGAACGTGTTAAGTTAATATTACCATTATCAACTTGCTGCATTATCAAAACACTAGTTAATAGCTTGGTAATAGAATAACTGGGAAAAAGGTGCTGGTCGGTAATCGCTACGCCAAGTTCTATATTTGCGAAGCCATGCTGCCCCCGATATATTTGCTGATGGTTTTTTAGAATCAATACCGCTTGACCAACCACCCCATATCGTGCAGCATTTTTTGCTAGTTGTTGATCCAATGAAATTCGCATCGAAGGGCTGATTTCCTCAACCGCATAAGTTAGCTTTAAACTAGTTAAAATAAATAATGCAGTAACGAGTAGTATTGATATTAAATACTTCATTGTTTTCCTTGTTAATTGATGAAATCATTACTTTGACGAAATAAATAGCTAAAAGGTTTAAACTATATAGTACCTTACTTCTTCGTCGCTAATTTTAGCCAACAAATTTTTGCCTCTTGATGAGGCGTTAAATTGCTTCTGGACACCTATTATGAATTTGGATAAATCGACAAAACGTATAGCAAAAAGAGTCAAAAAGGGATTTCAGGGTTACCCTCAAATTTCACTAGCCTATTTTGGCGTATCATCTAGTTGCGCAACCGAAGTAGTTGTTGGTTTTACCTCAGAAGAGGGAGCTGCTGCTCAAGAGCAAAAGTTTTCCAGTAAAGGCGATGTTAGAAAAGACGAAACTATTCAAACGACATTGTTAAAAATTATCGAACGGGCAGACGCAAAAACAGTTGTAGAGGTTGCCGGTGTTTCAATTATCAATTAATCCCCGTTGTGGATCTTCGAAAATTTCAAGAATAGGTGATCAGGGTCGATAAGCGCTGTTTTCCAAGTGCTAATCTGAACCTTGGTAGTTGAAGAGGGAAGTAGTTTCTTTATAATTACAAGTTTCAAATGAGTCTGAATATTTACTTTAGTGTCAAATGGGGCTATGCTGTCATTATTGATCAACTTGTAAGGGTTACCCTATGACTACTCTAACTACAAAAGAAAATACATCACACATCAATTCTGGTGCTGCGTTTCGATTGTGTAATAGCATATTAGATAAGTGGGGTTGTTCTACTAATGAAAAACAAGCGATTCTAAGGTTAACTAAGAGCAGTTATCACCGTTACAAAAAAGACAATGATAGTGCATCTTTATCTAGTGACCAGTTAGAGCGTATTAGTTATATAGCTAACATCCACCAAGCCTTAAGATTGGTATTTTCTAATCCTGATAATGTTTATGGTTTTATGCGTATGAAAAATGATAACCCATACTTTAATGGTAACTCTCCTCTATCACTGATTAGTTCGGGTAACTTTGGCGCCTTGTATGAAGTATTTAAGCGTATAGACGCGATGCGAAGTGGGCAGTGGTAGAGTGAATAACACCGTAAAGGTTATTAATCAGATTGCTTACCGATTAGTCAATTCTAAGTTTCCACCGATCACTCTTTTTGATGATGTCGTGAGTGCTGCTGATTTTGAAACAGTTTACGCTATTCAATCATTAACTAATCCTAGAGCTTTAAATGAACTTGGTGATATTTCATTATTATCAAGTGATGAAATTCCTTTTGGCATTGATGGGGTTAATTATGTTACCGCACCATTTACCCATGTAAACCCTGACGGATCACGTTTTAGTGATGGCTCCTTTGGAATCCTTTACTTGGCGGATGATGTTGATACTGCCATTAAAGAAACGCTTTACCATCAAGAAAAGTGTTTTCAAAGCATTCATGGTTTACATTACGATACGGTTGATATGCGCTGTTTACAGATTAAATTTAGTGCAAATGTTGTTGACTGTACAAGTGTGGAGAACATTTATCATAGTGATGATTATTCAGTGCCTAGAATTTTAGGTGCGAAGCTGCAGAAAGCCAACAATCAAGGAATTCAGTACAATTCAGTACGTAACAAACATGCTATCTGTTGGGGGTTATTTTCACCTATTCATGTATCCTCTGCTATACAAACAAAGCATTTTGAGTTTGTTTTTGATGGTAAAAGCATCTCCGGCGTAAGAGAACTCGTCAACAAGTAAAAATACAATTGGGAATAGTGCCTGTCTGACGTACAACTTATTGTGAGTTGGTCTTTTAACTAAATATATAGCCCCACTATTATGCATTTTTTAAATAGTATTAAGCGGAAAATCATAACGTTTTATCCAAAGTAACCTCGGTAACTTAGTTGACCATATTTAATACTATTCTTTGCTGCATGTTGCCATTGATAAAAAAGTTACCATAAAGAAAGGTTACATTATCTTCTGTAATATCAAAGATTTTAGCTATTATGTACTTATTTTTAGGCCGAAGCTTATCACTTAACAATCTAAAGTCTAAAAAGTAAATATCATTAATTAACTTTCGTTGTTTTAGCGTTATATTATTCATAACGCAATATCAGTGATGGTCTAGTACTCGCGGTTTTAAAAGCCAAGCTAGCAACCGTTAACCAAGTAATAAAGGTAACGATTACAGCCGAGACCAAGTATACCCATACAGCTTGCTCGATACGTTCATTAAAATTAGCCAGCCAGTCTCCCACCAACCAGTAACTTAACGGAAAAGCGATAGTAATACTTATTGCTAACAACAATAAAAACTCTCTGGCTAACAAATTCACTATGCTAATACGTGATGCGCCTAGCACTTTGCGCATGGCAACTTCTTTTTGACGGCGTAAGGTGGCAAAAGAAGCCAAGCCAAAAGTACCCAAACAAGTTAAGAAAATGGCTAACAGGCTAAATACTGTCACCATTTCTAACGCTCTGTGCTCATTTTTATGGGCGTTGGCGTAATCATCAATTAATTGGCTAATAACTACATCGCTTAAATGTAGTTCTTCTTTTATTAACTGTTGTAGCTGTTTGCTAAGTACTGCCATATCGACATTGCTCGTTTTTATCACGAGGTCGCTGGTCACACTTAGGTCAAAAAAACCTAAATTTAATGACATCGGCAATACTTGTTGCCGCGCAGAGCCAATTTTGACATTTTCGATAACACCCACAACTTTCGCCTTCATATTATTGAATCTTGGCACTATTAGCGTTAAGCCTATAACCGAATCTAGGTCTTGATAACCTGCTAATTCAGCCATACGACGACTAACAATAACACTGACGGTACGATTGCCATCTTCATCCATTTGATACCAATCACCACTGAATTCTGGGGAGAAATCACGTCCGGAAAGTAAGTTAAGCCCCAAGGTTTTAATAGGATAATAGCCAGTTGAAATAGTGGGTTGCATACCACTTAATACCTCTCCGTTTGGCCACGTGAATTGCAGATTAAATTCCATATCATCGGTAAGATTGGTATTGGAAGCGGTAACTTGCTCAACACCAGATAAGTCTTGAATCGCATCGAACAAACTATTGTGCTCTTGTTTATATAAAGCATCACTCGGTAGTGACTTAACTATTAACCTTGATGATTTTTCATAGCCCACGGATAAATTATCGATCAACTGCATTTGTTGAGTTAAAGAGACAGCGGCGATAATTAAACCAATAGACATAGCGCCTTGTAAACATAGGGTTAATTTGCGAACAAAAGTAGCAGTGCCGCCACGCACTAAGTCACCACTAAGCACGCGCTTGGCACTAAAAGAAGCGATAAAAAGTGCCGGATATAAGCCCGAAAGTAGCCCTACCGCTGAAATAACAGCAATGGTCACCCACATAAATGATGAACCGTATTGCAAGCTAAGCTCTCTATCCATCAGCATATTAAAATCAGGCAAGGTTAATTCAACAAGTGCAAATGCAGCCAGTCCGGCAAGTGTGACAACCACAAATGATTCCGTAAGAAATTGTGTAACCAGTTGTGCCTTTGTTGCGCCTAAGGCTTTACGCACTCCCACTTCTTTAGCGCGCCTTGCCGATTGGGCAATATTAAGATTAATAAAGTTGATACTGGCAATAACAATTAATACCACACTTAAGCCAATGCATATTTGCAAAACGGTTGACGAACCACCGGTTTTCATTGCCGCTGGATCATCGCCATTAAGGTGTAAGTATTCCATATTGACTAATGCCATTTTCACATTTTGTTTAGCTTGCCAAGGAGAATGTATATGGCTTTCTTTAATCAGTTGCTGAGTAAATGTCGATATATCAATACCAGACAATACTTTGTAATAAACATAACCGTAACTCTCTTGCATTAATTTAGTTGGCATATAAATCAGGCTATCAAACTTAAAATGAGTACTTTCAGGTAAATCTTCAAAGATTGCACCAATGGTGTATTGCTCTTCATCATGATTTAATGTCTGACCAACGACTTGGCTTATTGCTTGATGATGACCAAAAAGCCGAGTGGCTTCATATTCACTTAACACTAATTGATTTGGCTCTGATAACGCTTGAGTAATATCACCCGCAATAGTGGTTAAGTTAACAAAATCAAGAATATTAGCCGATGCCATATAAAAGTCATTTAATCGATGATAGTCGCCTGACACCTCAACTAAATTACTCATTCCTTGTCCAATTTCCTGCGTATTAGCAAGCATGAATAGTGATTCGACCTGATTATGATTTTTAAATTTTTCGGCAAGCTTAAAACTACTAATAGAGATGACTTGTAAGCCTACCGCAGTATAATCAGTATGACCTAGATAAACCCGTTCACTATCAGGATGTTGTTTATCATAGGACAATTCATGTTGAGCAAACAAAGCCATTAAAATGGCTGCTGCCAAGCCAATACTAAAACCAATTAAATTGAGAAAAAAGTGCTGTTTATCTTTTTGTATCGCCCGCACAGCAGTAACTACATAATTTATTATCATGTTAAGCAACCTCAACGGTCTGTGATAGCGGTGATGTCTGAGTCGCTTTGTCCACCATAATTTGGCCATCAAACAAGCGCACTAAACGATCGGCATAGTTACCCTCTTTTTCTGAGTGGGTCACTATAATTACCGTGGTTCCCTGTTGATTTAACTCCCGTAACATCGCCATTACTTCATCACCATTTTTTGAGTCTAAGTTACCCGTGGGTTCATCAGCTAATATCAGCTTTGGCTTACCAATTAGGGCGCGTGCTACTGCCACACGCTGTTGTTGACCACCTGAGAGTTGCTGTGGTAAATGATCGGCGCGATGGTCAATGGCAAAGCGTTTTAAAATAGCTTCTACCCGCTGCTTGCGTTCGACCTTTGAAATTTTTTGATATTGCAGTGGCAACTCAACATTTTCATAGACGGTGAGTTCATCAATTAAATTAAAATTTTGAAAAACAAAGCCAATTGAGGCCTTACGTAAGTTGGCTAATTGTTTTTCACTGTAACGGGCAATATTGTTACCCGAAAACTCAAAATTACCACTTGTTGGAGAATCTAACATGCCCAATATAGATAACAGTGTTGATTTACCACAACCCGAAGGCCCCATGATGGCAACAAACTCACCCTCACTAACGGTTAAATTGATATTACTCAGTGCTGTGGTTTCTAAGTCTTGGGTGCGAAAAACTCGGCTTAAGTTAGTTAATGTGATCATGTTTATTCCTTTTATTATTGTAATCTGAGTTGTTGTGCTTGATCGAAATTCCCATAGCTTGAAGTGATAACTTGCTCACCCAAAGTCAGACCTGATAGCACTTCGAAATAATTTTGGTTCTTTTTACCTAAGTTAATATTACGCCGTGTTGCTTTGTCACTATCTGCCGTTAGTACGTAAACCCAATGACCGCCACTGCTGGTAAAAAAAGCCCCTCGACTAAGCAGTAGTGCATCATTATTATCACCACCCAACATAAGTTCAGTATTGATACTTTGCCCGCGTTTAATACCCTGTGTATTTTTAGGTAGACCCACTTCAATTTGAAATTGCGACTGACTAACTCTACTATCAATTTTACTGACTACGGCATTCACTGTGCCGCTCTCTAATTCAACCGCTACAGTCATGCCTCGCTGTACTTGATTTAAGTAAAATTCATCTAGGCGTATTACCAATTTATATTCATTAGGGATATCGATTTGCCCTAAGCGCGAGCCACGACTTTTAGATTCGCCAATTTCAACATTAAACTCACTTAAGTAACCTGAAATAGGGGCTTTAATAAGCAACTTGTCGAGATTTTTACGTGCAAATTGCAAGTTGTCCTGTAGCATTTTGGCACTATCTTCAAGTTGTGCTACTTGTACCTTACGAATACTAGTTTCTTGTTCTTGCCGTTCTATAGTCAATGCTTTTCTAGCTCTGTAATAGGCTAGCTCGTCTTTAATTTCTGCTAGCCTATCTTTGGCAAGTACACCTTTGGCTACCAATGGCTCTGATTGTTTCAAACGCCTTTGCAAGTGACTAATCTGCAAATTAATTTCCAGTAAATCACGACGTAAATTTAGTCGGTTATTTTCCATGTTCATTTGAGTATTACGCAAAAAATTAAGCTGCTCGGTAACCTGAGCCTCTCGACCCATCACATCGAGCTGCAAGCTTGTGTTACTTAAACGCACGAGTGGTTGCCCTTTTGTTACCAGTTCCCCTTGTTCAGCTAAACGTTGTTCTACCTGACCACCAGCAATAGTGTCGAGATAAACTGTTGTTTTGGGCACCACCTGACCACGCAAGTTCAAAGCATCAATAAAGGCACCCTGTATGACTGGACTAATGGTAATATTACTAACCTCGATATTTTGACTTCTTGCACCTATTGCAGCCTGGCTCAAGCCATAAACTGAGGAGATTAGACTTAAAAATACCATGGTAAACAGGATCTGTTTTAAATACTTTTGTAGTGGTGTTAGGGTTATTTTTTTGTCCATAGCGATAATTTCTGGCATTTCCTTTTTAGTTCACTTGGTGGTTTTGCGTAGCAATCTTTGCAATAACGTTGGTAATCATTTTATTAATAGATGTTACAAGAGTTATGCCAACTAAAATAATAGATTAAAAACAGTGTGTTAGTTGTTTGTTAGATGGATGTTAAAGGTTAACTGTCCGCTTATAGAACACTTTAAATAGTATGAACTGTCCATTTGTGGACGGTTTTTGCTAGACGACGGATTTAAAAGTAGGATAGACTAAAAATATATTTAGAGAGTGGATTATGGAAATGAAGCAAGCGGGCTCAATTTTAATTGTTGATGATAACCCTGATATTTTAATAGCAGTCCAGTTATTGCTCAAACAACATTATCAAACGGTCATAACCACAAATAACCCTTTTGACATCGAACAGGTGCTTAACGAGCAGAGAATAGATGTGATCTTGCTCGATATGAATTTTAATCATGACGCAATAAGTGGTCAAGAAGGTTTTTATTGGCTAAAGAAAATTCTTGCTCAAGATCCCTCAATTGTTGTGGTACTCATGACCGCCTATGGTGATATTCAGTTAGCCGTTGATGCGATAAAAGCGGGCGCTTCCGATTTTGTGGCCAAACCTTGGAAAAATGAACAATTATTGGCTTCAATTACCGCTGCATTTTCTCATGCAAAAGATAAGCAACAACTCAGTAAGCTCACTCGTCAAACGCAAGGTTTGAATCAAGCACTTCTTAATGGACAGCAATTTGAATTTTTAGGCCAAAGTGTCGCCATGCAACAGGTGTTTGATACTATCGAAAAAGTAGCCAAAACAGATGCAAATATATTAATAACAGGTGAAAGTGGTACGGGTAAAGAATTGGCTGCGCATGCGATACATTTGGCAAGTCATCGAAGCGAACAAGCTTTTATTAGCTTGGACATGGGTTCGGTTTCTCAAAGTATATTTGAAAGTGAGCTTTTTGGTCATAAAAAAGGTGCATTTACGGATGCAAAAAATGATCGTGCCGGACGTTTTGAACTCGCCCATGATGGCAGTCTCTTTTTAGATGAACTAGGCAATTTACCCTCGAAGCAGCAAGCGACTTTACTTGCTGCATTGCAAAACCGTCAAATAACTCCGGTTGGTGGCACCAAGACTATTAAGGTAAACATTCGACTCATTTGCGCCACCAATGAAAATCTAGCACAGGCAGTACTGGAAGGTCGCTTTAGACAGGATTTACTTTACCGTATTAATACCGTAGAAATACGCTTGCCGCCATTACGTGATCGTGTTGATGACATCCCATTACTTGCACAGTATTACCTTGAATACTTTAGCTATAAATATAAAAGAACTGTAACCATAACACCTGATGATATGCAGTTACTTTGCCAGTATAGTTGGCCAGGTAATGTACGTGAACTCGCTCATGTTATAGAGCGTTCCGTTATTTTAAGTGATACAGATATAGTTGATATTCGTACAGTGGTTGGTGCAGATATTGAACCAGCGCTAACTCAATTACCGACTGATACTGACGCTAATAATGGCGATGATATTTTTAATTTAGAAGTGGTGGAGCAACGCACTGTTCGTGCAGCCTTAAAGTACCATCAAGGGAATGTGACTAAAACTGCTAAATCACTTGGCTTAACGCGAGGCGCAATGTATCGACGCTTAGAAAAGTACGATCTTTAATATGAATATGTTAACTAATCGTCCTCAATTATTATTGGGTATTAATCTTGTTGCGTTAATGGCTGCTGTAACACTGCTAAGCAGCCTTTTTGTAACCAAAGGCGTGTCAGCAGTTTGGCTATTACTGCTTATTGTCACGGCCTTATTATCAGCCTCTTTATTTTTATTGTTTAAACGTCAAGACAGACAAATAATACAAGTGATAAGAGCGCTCGCCAATGGTGATAATACCTTAGGTTTTAGTGCCGAACATCCAATGCGAATACATTTTGATGAAGTTAAACAGCAGATGCAGACGGCGAGATTCAATGCTGAGCAACAAGGTGAATTCTTTAAAACACTTTTAGTGCATGTAAATCTTGCTGTTATGGTGTGTGACGCACAAGGCAAAATTATTGAATATAACCCAGCGGTTGCCAGATTACTTGGTAAAACTGTCAAACACCTTAATGATTTGAGCCATATAGGCACAATGATTTTAACCACGGATAAGAATTTACATAGCACAGTACAATGGCAACATGGCGAGCAACAAGATACGTTAGCATTGCAAGTGAGTATTGCCGAGATTCAAGGGCAAGAGCGTAAAATTATTACCTTGCAATCTATTCATGAGCTGTTGCTTAATAAAGAACAACAAGCGTATAAACGCTTAACTTGCGTACTTACCCATGAAGTTGCTAATACTATTACACCGTTAGCTTCTCTTGCACAAACCTGTCAGGGACTTATGCCGGATAAATTGTGTTTTAGTGATAAAGAAAACAAACAAGACTTACACTTAGCATTAACAACCCTAGCTTCACGTACTGAGTATTTAGGCGAATTTATTGCCCGCTTTAGGCAGATTAGCAGCTTACCCCTACCAACATTAATTCCTACTCAAATAACACCTGTTTTAGAGCGTATAGGTGCCTTTCATCAGCAGCAATTAGCAGCAAATAATATTACTCTTGATATTAAAATTAAAAATCAGCAGTTAGTGATGTTAGATAGTGGCCAAGTTGAACAAGTACTAATCAATTTAATAAAAAATGCCATTGAATCAGTTGTTTTAGGTAATGAACAGCAAAGTGACCGAGATGAAAAAATTCTTGAACAAGGATCAATCAGCTTAACTGTAGGACAAAATAGTGCTCAACAACTCTATATTGAGGTGGCAGATAACGGTGCTGGTATCGCAGGACATGTTATCGATATGATTTTTGTACCATTTTTTACCACTAAACAGCGGGGTTCTGGCATAGGATTAAGTCTCTCAAGGCAGGTAATGATTAACCATGGTGGCGACTTACTTTGTCTCAACCGCCCTAAAGGGGCTTGCTTCAGGTGTGTTTTTGGTTAGAAATAACTGTTAGGATTCAAAGGTTGTACTTATTACAACGTACAATAAATCAGTTCATTACTGAAAGCATGAATAAACTTGGTCAAAACTTAGATTTTGAGAAATTTTACATTTGTGGATCTTCATAACTTATGAGAATTCTTGAATCATATTTCCTGAGCCGTAGCTAGATTGGTAACAAAGAATTAAAGTTCTTGCGTCAAAAGTCGTGGGGAAATTATAAAAAACTTCACAAATCGCAAGAAAACAATGGCAACTAAGTGCGCTTTTAGAGTGGCGTTAACAGAAGTAACAAAATCGTTTTACTTAATGTCTGCTTCAAGCTACATTGCTGCCAGTCGAATTTTGTTTCGTAACACTCACTTTTAGCCATAAGCTGACGTTAGCTTTTGCAAATTCATGAGCATATTAGGGGCAATTTTAATCAAAAATCACTACATGTTTGAGGGGCTGCTGTAAGCTCATTGCCCTTGACACGCTATCTATAGACACTACTTTTTCTATTTAAGTAATAGGATATAATCGTCTCAACTAATATTCACTTAGAAGTATAAATATGTCAAATATTCACTAAAACCCACATTCCGCACCAATTTTAGAAATAAAAATAATTACAAGAAACTATGTTTTTCAAGACTCAGGGCTTGATTGAAAGTGCTTTTGTAAACACGGTAAATTCAAATAATCACCTCAAATTCGGAGTTTATTGATGTACTTATCTTTTTAAGCAAAATTATAATTTTTCATTTATCTCATAAAAACTTTAACAAATTGTTTTTTAATAACTTTTTAATTATTTATTTTTTACTTTTTGGTGCGGAAGACGGGCTAAAACTAAAAAACTATTGAAATAACGATAAAGAACCATATATCATTGATTATCTTAGAGGAGAGTTTATTTTCATGTGGCGTAAATTAACACTAATGTTATTTTTATTAGTATTAGCTCAAACAGCTAATGCATTGCCGAGTCCGGAACCCTCAAGTGATGCACCATCGCATCATGTTTATATTCCTCAAATTGAACAACAAAGTGCTTTAAATTTTGATAGTGATGAATCGGAAGGTTTATTTAATCTACCAAGACTAAATAGGCTTAGCCCTTCACTATTTACTGCTGAAATACAAACAACCCCAAACTACGTATTAGTCATAGAGTTTTTCAAAATCAAACTGACTGCTGGGTTGTTTAAAAACTTAGCAAACCCTCCTGTTAATATTCAATGGTTTGAAAAACTAAGTCATAACGCTAATTCATCTCGGCTTTCTGGCTGGAAAGACGGCAACTTCTTATATTCATCTCGCACTACTTACCACAGTTAATTCATCAACTCACAGTACAGTAAAATGATAAATCCGCATTTTATACACTGTAAAAATCAACTATTTACCCTTTTACAATACTGATGTTAAACCATCGGTTACTTGCCGTATTTGCTTTATAACAAATGAGTTGTAGCAATTTATGGTGAGTTTTTATTTAGAGATTTTATGATGAATTCACGTACAACTAAGCATGTAAGACATGCTAAATGGAAAAATATTGTCATTATTTTCATATTACTATTTATGCTCATTAGCGCATTACCAAACTTATATTCCGATAAAGTGAATATACACCTTATAAACAACAACACTCAAAGCGAACAAATATCACCACACGCTATTAATACTCTGTTAGCGAAGCATAAACTTGCTGTGGATGAGATTAAGTCATCTACCAATAGTACTTCTGTAACATTGGCAAATAAAACAGACCAACATGTTATTGAAAAAATGCTCACACAAGAGCTAAGGGGTAAATATTCTATTGAAAGCTCAATTGAAAATAATGCTCCGGCTTGGTTAAAGTCATTAAAGGGGGAATCGATAAAATTAGGTTTAGACCTCAGTGGAGGTGTGTTATTTGTACTAGATGTCGATACCGAACGTGCATTATCTGACAGGCTAAAGAATATTGCTTTAGACGTTAGTTCTTTAGCGATAGAAAACCGTATTAGGATAAATAAAATATCACAGCCAAATAACCATTCAATTACCATTGATTTTTCTTCTTCTAAGTCGAATAACAAAGGTCAGCTATTAACGACAATCAAGAAAAACTATCCTGAGTTGACCCATAAACAATTGGATGAAAACCAAGTCACTTTAACTTACTCCTCTAAAGAGCAAGTTAAATTTCGTCAAGAAACAATGAAGCAAACACTTAAAACGATGAGAGGGCGAATAGAAGAATTAGGTATCACCGAAGCGGTTACCCAAAAACAAGGGAAAAATAGAATTCGAATAGAGTTGCCTGGTGTTCATGATCCTGAAGAGGCCAAAAGGATTATTGGCGCTACAGCTTCTCTAGATTTTTATCAAATGGCTGAACATTCAAAAGCGGTTGGTATTCTACAAATGACTGATGACAATGGTCGAAAATTGAGAATGAATAGTAAGGTAGTCTTCTCTGGTAGTAGCATTAAAAATGCGCGTGCAGGTCAAGATGAAATGGGTATGCCATTAGTGAAGCTGACATTAGACAGTGTTGGCGGTAAGAAAATGTCTGCGTTCTCCAAGAAAAATATTGGCAAACCCATGGTGACGGTATTTTCTGAATTTTATCGCAATACCAAGGATGAAATGATTAAGAAAAGCAAAGTGATTAATGTTGCCACTATTCAACAGCACTTAGGCTCACAATTTAGTATTACCAATATGTCTAGCTCACAGGCTGCACAAGAACTAGCGTTACTTTTACGTGCAGGTTCATTAACGGCACCAGTAACGATTGTAAAACAGCGAAGTATTGAAGCGACACTTGGCGTTGACAATATAGATAATGGTATCAAAGCATTGACCATAGGTATTTCTTTTACTTTATTATTCATGGCCTTTTGGTATCGCACATTGGGCGTTATCGCTAATGTAGCATTGGCTTTGAATTTAGTTAGTTTACTTGGTTTAATGTCACTCCTTCCCGGTGCTGTTTTAACACTTCCAGGTATAGCGGGTTTAGTGTTAACGGTAGGTATGGCAGTTGACACAAACGTACTTATTTTTGAACGGATAAAAGAAGAATTAAAGCGTGGTCGTCAGGTGCTTTCTGCGATTGAAAATGGTTATAAAAGCGCGTTTTCAACTATTCTTGATGCCAATATTACCACGATGATCACAGGGATAATTTTATACTCCATCGGTTACGGCCCCGTAAAGGGTTTTGCCATCATTCTATGTTTAGGGATATTGACCAGTATGTTTACTGGGGTATTCGTTTCAAAAGCATTAACCAATATTGTAATTCGTGAAAACAAGTCTCAGCTACTTGGAGTTAAATTATGAACAATTCCCTATTAAAACAAACTGAAACTTTAAGCAAGTTTCGTGTAGTCAGCTTCTATTGTGCCGCAGTATTTGTTTTATTTTCTTTACTCGGTTTATTTAATAATGGGCTTAATCTTGGTTTAGATTTTACGGGTGGATACCTAACAGAGTTCTCAACTGAACAATCGATAACCCAGAACAAAATGCAAGGGTTATTGACGTCATATTTACCTGATACATTTCAATTGTCTTCTGCTGAAAATGGAACGCACTGGAGCGTACAGCAAGCCGATAATAATAGTAGCTTGAAAGGAAAAACATGGTTAACCGAATTTTCCGAGCAAAGCGGATTAACAATCACACCACAAGATGCTATTTATATCGGTAGCCAAGTAGGTGAAGAGTTAATTAATCAAGGAGGGTTAGCGTTATTAACTTCAGTGATAGTGATATTGCTTTATTTATCGTTAAGGTTCGAATGGCGCTTGGCGGCAGGTTCTGTCATTGCGCTTTTTCATGATGTGATTATCGTGCTTGGCATATTCGCATGGTTTGAAATTTCATTTGATTTAACCATCCTCGCAAGTTTGCTCGCCATCATCGGTTATTCACTAAATGATTCAATAATCGTCGGTGACAAGATAAGAGAAATAATGAAAAGAAATAATGAAACCGATATAGATTCCATTATAAATCTCGCCATAAAATCAACCATCGTTCGCACCTTGATAACTTCAGGGACAACGCTTGCTACGATATTAGCAATATGGTTTTTTGCAGGGGAATCACTAGCTGGTTTTTCTATTGCGCTCTTCACGGGGATTTTAGTCGGTACGTTTTCATCTATTGCAATTTCGGCAACTGTGCCACAATTATTTGGTTTAAAGGCAGATTATTATCAAAGAAAAGAGGAAGATATTTGTCAATTACCCTGATTGAATTTTAAATATTACTCCTGTTAGTTTATAAGGTATCTATTTATCGATGGATACCTTAACTGTCTTGTCTTAACCGATAAGTCATGCCAATACAAATACGTGAACGACCGCTATGGTGTGTGAGTATCAAGATGAAGGTAGCTCAACGTCTAATGAACACTAAAAACAGCTCGAAAATCTATTGATGTTAACGTCGGCTATCGTATCAAAGTGATCGTTAGGATGGGTGATTTTGGTTCGTGAATTAGGTCGGCTTTGTGGTATTAGTGATCATACAGGAAGTTTATTTCAAAGATTAGGAACAATCACAAAACGTAACTAATATGTTAAATTTTCTCATTACTTGTGACGATCCGCACATTAACCACATCTAATAGATTTGATCTGGATCAAAATAAATAGAGTATTTGTACTATTTATGCTTTACATGGATAGAGCTGTTACTCTATAATAGCTTTGTTCCTAACCGAGCACTTATTGTAATAATTTTATTCTAGCTTCCCCATAGCTTACACATGCCAGTAGTCTTGCTACTGGTTTTTTTTGCCTGAAATTTGCCTAGCGGAACAAAAGAATATTTTATATCGACAATACCGCATTAAAATAAATCTAAGCCTGGGATAGCCGCTTCGTTTGGATGTAAACAATGATGCAAATAAATGGCAAGACCAGCGTCACCTGTCCACAAGGTATGCCTGCCTTGACCGTAACGTAAACGATCTTTCTGGCATTGCTCAATGGCGTGAATTGCAAACTTCCTTGCTCTTTCAAGCCAAATTAAATCCCCCCACCTTTTATATAGATATAAAAAAGCATAACCGTTACCCGAAGTACCATGACAAATATTAGCGCCTTTTACTAGCGGTCCTGCTTGCCACACTAATTCACCCGTTTTTTCTAACAAATTATCAAGTAGTTTAGAGTGGGGTGAATTGTTTTTAGGGGTTCTTGCCATTGCCGTAACAATGCCTGCAGCGCCATGACACCACTGTACAAGTAGTTTATCAATGTTGGGTTTGGTGCATAAAGTCCAATTAATTAAACCGTTTTCTCTTTTCGCAGATATATTTAGTGTCGCAATAGTGCGTTCTATAATCGCCTCAATGCAACTATCTGATAATAAATCTGCACCTTGTAAAAGAATATTAGCGTTACCCGTTATACCGTGGCAGGCACCGTAATAATGACGTTTTAGCCCAAATACCTGACTTTGCCAAAGCCATTCACCTGTTTCAGTATCTTGTTGCCAATTATCCATTAACGATCTTGCGCCTTTAACAAACATATTTTTCCAGCAAATGTTACCTGTTTTACGGTATAGCGCTAAAGCCACATGCATCATGCCACTTTGGCCGGACGTTATTTCATAAAGAGGAAGATCTATTGTTTCTTCCATGCACTTTAAAAGGTGCTCTAAGACATATTGATTATCAGGTTCAGCTAAAATTAGGGGCATCAAAATACCAATTTCACCTATTTGCAATCCCGGCTCTACTGATACGTCAGGAGACTTTAAGAATGACGAGTGAACGGTGGCAAGTAAATGTGATAAGTCGTTTGTTTTATAGCCGTAATATTTTAAAATTTGTAGTGCATGTATAGTACCAGCCGCACCCGCATAGGCAGACCATTTAGGCCCAATCCTAGAATAGCTTTCAGCATCAAGAGGATGTGTCGGCCAGCAAGCGTTAGGTAATAGTGATTGTTCAACATCATCAATAATCGATGTTATTGCTTTTTGAACAATAATCTTGTTCCAAGATGTTGTGGTCAGTAATTCATGACGCTTTCTATCAAATAACATTATTCTATTATTTCCCCTAACGTTGTTGAAAATTCTGCGGGTTGGTATTACATAGCTTATCCTTTGAAATTATACTCACTAACTGTCACTAAATTCTGTTGCAATGTTTTGTCATAGTTATTCGTAGTAACTTATTGTATATTCTAAGCGTATTGATTATATTATTTCATATGACTTATGGACATATGTACAAGGAAATTATGTCAGAATTAAATGCTCGTGAAAAAACGCAAATATTTGAATTACAGCCCGGAAAAAGTATGGATCTTCAAATAAATCACCCCGTGCCTTTGCGGTTAAAGTTGCAGTTGGTGGGTTATGATATTGGCAAATATATTCTGTTGAAATATCCTCGGGTTACTAGCACTTCTGAATACAAAGACGTATTGGTTGAAGGTAATGTTATGATTGTACGTTATCTTATGGAAGGTAATAAAGGCGAGTGTTTTGCTTTTCGTTCTACCATTAAACATATTACTATTTATCCTGAAAAATTTCTTTTTCTCGAATACCCTAAAAAAATAGAAAATCGTCAGTTAAGAACGCAGCAAAGAACCAGCATTCATATACCGGCAGTTATTATGATTGAGGAAGATGAAAATAACAAAGAGATGAGAATAAATGGTGCTATTAGTGATATATCACTTAAAGGTTGTGGTTTTTCATTCAAAAGTAAAAGTAGCAGCACTAATGTAAACAAACGCAAAGTGTTCATTTGTTTGCAAAGCCCAGCAGGAGTTGATATGAAAATATCATCCGAAGTGTGTAATAGTCGTAATAAGCAAGGTGTAGTTAATGTTGGTATTAAGTTTTTAGAAGTTGATGAACATTTACCCGAATTATTAGAGCAACTATTTATTAATACTAATGACAGTTAATTTTGAGTGCTACATCGTGTTTATTGCTCAGTTTCGGTTAGAAACCAGTCACAAATAACGGCATTGGCCTGTTCAGTGCCAGTATATTTTAGAGAAGAAAAAGCTTGAACTTTAATGTCACCATTAAGCTCTGCCAGTATTTTTTTCACTTTCAATACTTCTGCGCTACGTTTACCTTGCGATAACTTATCAGATTTGGTTAACAATGCTAATACAGGCAACTCACTATCAACCGCCCATTCGATTAAATCCATGTCTAAGTCTTTTAATGGATGCCTAATGTCCATCAATATCACTAAGCCTTTCAAGCTTTCACGTTTTTCTAAATATTCACCGAGCGCTTTTTGCCATTTCTTTTTCATTTCTAAAGGCACTTTAGCAAAACCATAACCGGGTAAATCGATTAAACGTTTGTTTTCTGCAATTTCAAAAACATTAATTAATTGCGTACGACCTGGGGTTTTACTGATGCGAGCTAAGCCTCTTTGATTGGTCAAGGTGTTGAGTGCACTTGATTTTCCAGCATTAGATCGGCCAGCGAACGCCACTTCAATACCCGTGTCTTCGGGTAATTTTCGAATATCTGGCGCACTGATGGTAAAGGTGGCTTTGCTTAAATGTATAGCTGAAGAAGGCAAGGGCATAACTCGGTTAATGTAAAAGGAATAAATAAAGCGTCATTATAACGGCTTTCGAAATTTATTTGCTTAAAAAAATAAACAAATGGGTGAAATACTGTGTTTTTTAAGGAAAATTTTGGGTGATGCTGTTACACATCGACTATATTAGTGTAAAATGCGTCACTTAGTTATTTGAATTTAATTTATTTTTCGACAAGCAGAGAGCAACTCAATGAAAAAAATAATCTTTTCACTATTGTTAACCGTGGGCGCCATGAGTACTGCCAATGCAGTAGAAGGTAATGCCGAAGCAGGTAAAAACAAAGCAGTGATGTGTGCTGCTTGTCATGGGGCTACGGGTATTAGTGCTATTCCTACTTACCCTGATCTTGCCGGTCAAAATGCACTATATTTTGTTAAACAATTGGTTGATTTTAAATCAGGCGCTCGTACCGACATGATGATGGCGCCCATGGCGGCTAATTTATCTGAACAAGATATGGCTGATTTAGCCGCTTTTTTTGCTAGCCAAAAACGTGCGAGCGAACAGGCCGTTGCTGCAGATGATAATACCGCTCCTGCTGCTTCAACTTCTGCGGGCAATGTAGACGTGGTCACATCAACGCCGGCTAAAGCACTTTATGCGGGTAATGTAAAATCAGGCCAAGAAAAATCAGCAATGTGTGCCTCTTGCCATGGTGTTGACGGTAATAGCCCTGTCGCTATTTATCCTAAATTAGCAGGTCAAAGCGCTAGTTATACCGCTAAACAGTTAGCTGATTTTAAATCAGGTGAACGTAAAGACCCAGTGATGATGGGTATGGTTGCCGCGTTATCTGAACAAGATATGAATGATATAGCAGCCTATTTTGCTGTGCAAACGCCAACTGTAGGTATAGGTGAATCTAGTGCCTTAGGTCATAAATTATATTTTGGTGGTGACGCTAAAAAAGGCATTACCGCCTGTGTTGCTTGTCATGGTGTACAAGGTAAAGGTATGGCACAAGCCGGTTTTCCTGCACTTGCTGGCCAAAATGCCGATTACTTGAAAAAACAAATTGCTAGTTTTCGCGATGGTAGTCGTGGTAACGATAGCAATAACATGATGCGTGATATTGCTATTAAAATGTCTGATAGTGATATTGAAGAGTTAGTTAGTTATATGTCTGCACTTAAATAGTACTCAGTATTTACTAACAACTTGATAAAAGCAGCGTTAATCGCTGCTTTTTTGTTTATATCGCCTAATATATTAGGGTTTTCAGCGATAAGTAGAGTAAGTATAGTTTGACTAAAATCGTCAACAATAAACAGTTAATCGCCTGCCAACAGTGTGATGCCTTATATGACAAGCCAGAATTAAAACAAGGCCAAAGGGCAAAGTGCGTGCGTTGCGGTAATGTGATGGCAGAACGGAAAGTTAACTCAATTGAGCGCAGTTTTCATTGGTCATTGGCGGGTACTTTATTGCTGGTGCCTGCTATTTTACTCCCATTGATGGGCGTGACGTTGGCCGGACAATATCATCATGCCTCATTGCTTGATTGTGTGGTAGTGCTTATTGAACGTGAATATTTTATGATTGCCATGTTAGTATTTTTATTTGCTATTGCCGTGCCTGTGGTGCGTTTAGCGGGCGCTTTATATATATCCTATAGTTTTAAATTTAATCAACTGAAGCCCTCATTATTGCATTTTTGCAGAGCCTTTCATCATTTAGATAATTGGGCAATGCTTAACGTATTTATGTTAGGTATTGTTGTTTCCATGTATAAACTACTTGATGATACCCAACTGTCGGTCAATATGGGCTTGTTGGCTTTTATTCTTTGGTTGTTCAGCTCAACCATGGCAGCTGCTGCTTTAGATCAAGATTATATCTGGCAAAAACTGGAGGATGAATTTGTCGATTAATACGGCCAAAGAAAATAATCTTGCCCTCTGTCCAGAATGTCATAAATTGAATCATTTATTAGCTGAGGTCACAAGTAAAAAAAAAATACAGTGTGTTCGCTGTCATGCTTTTTTTTATCAACGTAAACCCCATAGTTTACAGTATACTTTAGCGTGGAATACCGCCGCATTAATCGCTTTTATCCCTGCCAACCTTTACCCAATTATGATTATAT
The DNA here is from genome assembly GCA_016765685.1 of Colwellia sp. Classification (GTDB taxonomy): domain Bacteria; phylum Pseudomonadota; class Gammaproteobacteria; order Enterobacterales; family Alteromonadaceae; genus Colwellia. The sequence goes on from JAESPR010000104.1 coordinate 32,624, forward strand.
ATTCATTGGGTATTGGTGATCCAGCAACCATACTTTCGGGCATTGGTCAGTTTATTGATCAAGGTTTATATCCCATTGCCGCTATTATTTTTACCGCCAGTATTATTGTGCCATTAATCAAAATTATCGGTTTGTATTTACTGGTTTATCGAGTGCATACTGGGGTACGATTAAGGCCAATTAAACACACTAAGTTTTATCATGCATTAGAGTTTTTAGGGCCTTGGTCTATGCTTGATGTTTTTGTCGTTGCGTTACTTGTGGCCGTGGTTCAACTTGGTTTTGTTACGTCAGTTGCAGCAGGGCCAGCGATAAATTATTTTACCCTCACGGTGATTTTTACCATGATAGCGGCAAATAGCTTTGATCCCCGACTCTTATGGGATAAAAAGCAAACTATTGAAAGTTTTAAGGAAGAAAATGACAAGTGAAGAATCGGTTACTAAGTATGATAGACGAAAAGCATCTGCCGAAGTTGTGCCTCGCCAAGGCATCTCAATTATTTGGTTTGTTCCTTTTATAGCGCTCATTTTTGGTGGTTGGTTAGGTATTAAGGCGCTATCTGAGCAAGGTGTTTTCATCACCATTGAGTTTGAAAGTGGCGCGGGTATTGTTCCTAAAAAAACCGAAGTACGTTATAAAGGTCTAGTCACGGGCATCGTTCATAAAGTGGAGCCTTCTGATGATTTACAGTCGGTTATTGCCGAAGTAGAAATGACCAAGTCATTTAAAGATTACCTTACTGAGCACACTCGGTTTTGGCTGGTCAGTGCTGATATTTCCTTACAAGGTGTTTCTGGTTTAGATACGTTAATTTCAGGTAGTTATATTAATATTTTGCCTGATAGTGGCAAGAACGGGGATAATCAAGATAGCTTTATTGCCCTTAAAGAAGCCCCACAATTAGATATGAGTACACCGGGTTTACATTTAACCTTGCAAACCCGTGTGTTAGGCTCTATCAATGAAAACTCCCCCATTACCTTTAAGCAAATTCCGATAGGTTACGTTACCGGTTATCATTACGTTGAACAAAACCAAGCGATAAATATCAATATTTTTATTGAGCAAGAACATGCTCATTTAGTCAAAGAAAACTCACTGTTTTGGAATACTAGTGGTGTGCAATTCACCGCGTCTATTGCTTCTGGTATTAAGGTGAATACCGACTCTTTAGCATCAATTATTGCCGGTGGCATTGCCGTTGATACCTTGAGTTATCAAAAGAAACTGTCTCCGGCTAAAAACGGTCGAGTCTTTCCACTGCATGCAGATTTTCAGTCAGCAGAGACTGGTCATGAAATTGAATTAACCTTAGATTGGAATTCAGGTATAGATAATAATGCCGCTA
>JAESPR010000105.1 GCA_016765685.1 Colwellia sp.
AACAAATGATTGATCAGCGTCATACGATCAACTGCATAAGCGACTGGGTTTGACGATAAATCACCGGTCATAATGCGAGGGTCAATATGACGACCAGGGCTGCGCATATCATCGGCATCATTGCCAAAAGCTAGCGCTTTTTCGCCAGAGCGCGCTAATATGTCGTTCAGTCTGTTTTGCTCTTTTTCTGGATTACTCAAAGCCGTTGAATAGCCGTATTGAACTGCCCAGTCATCATAAGGGCCCGGCTCTGTTTGAAAGTAATCACCTTGTTTTATACCTAGCGGTGCGGCATTAATAGGCGCGTAGTCCATTATTGAGCCCGTTAAAATACCTTGGGTTAGGTTTTTATCATGAATTTCATGTTCATTCCATAAAATAGAGGCTTTCATATTATGGTTTAAACCAATGGTATGACCTATTTCATGCAATATTAATGACCGTAGACCTTCTTTTAATAGTGTCGTATTTTCAATAGAGTGATTTAAATCGCTGCTATTAGCACTAACCGAGTCGACTAACTGACCTAATAAAAAGCCTTGTTGTAATTCATGTCCAGCACTGCAATGTAAAGCAGCTTCGATGCCAGCCACCGCTTCACCTTCAAAGCTTACGCTACTTGCCCCTTGGCTATAAAGGCTACTGTATATCCAACGGTTTTTCATGAAAATAAACTCTAACATGATGTCTGCGCCAAGCATTTCACCTGTTAATGGATTAGCTAGCGATGGGCCATAACCGCCAAAACGAGGTTTTGGTGAAGAAGTCCAACGTAAAACGTTGTAATTAATATCGGCAGCATCCCAAGTAGCATCATCAGGCTGAACTTTTACTTGCAAGGCATTTTTAAAACCTGCTTTTTCAAAAGAACTATTCCAAGAAAGTACCCCTTCTTTTATGGTTTCTCGCCACTCAATAGGAGTGGTATTTTCAATCCACCATACAATCGGCTCTACCGGCTCAGAAAGTTCAGCTAGCGGATCTTTTTTTACTAAATTCCAACGCTTAATAACATCTTTATAAGGCGCCCAACTGCTTGACGTCATTTGATCATATTGATGGGAAAAATAGCCAATACGGGCATCATCGTAACGTGGAGTGAAATCACCGTTTGGTAACTCAATAAAAGAATGCTGTAATTTTACCGAGACGGAGCGAGGATCAGAAACCGCTTTTGAGCCAAAAACACTCGGATTGCTGTTGTTAAAGACATAATCTACGACAATATCGACATTGTTATCGTAAGCTCGTTTAGCTAATATGCGTGATTTTTTGTCATCTAACTTGCCAATTTTAAAGCGTTTTTTCGCTTTTTTATCATCAACACGCTTCCAAGGTGAGACTTTATGTAATGCTTCACTTAAAAAGAGTTTATTTACTTTTAAAGCAATGTCACCGTCTTCTTCTTTTTCAATTTTTAAACTGGCTAATACCGCTTCACTAATATTGGCATTTTTCGCTTTGCTAAGCGGGCTGTTTTCATCAAACTGATAACGTGCTGTTTTAGTAATAATATCAATTCTGTCAAAGTAACGTCTAAATTCAATGACTTTACCGCCACGATAGCCCCCTCTAAAATGTCCTGCATCAGACAAACCATCAATCGTTTGAGCAAAATGCAAAAAAGGCTTATTAAGCTGTGACTCTTTTATCACCATTAACGTGTCGCCAGTTTCTTTATCTTGATAAAAGTTAAATAAACCCAACGTTGGCGTTCTTTTTTCTATCATTTGAGCAAGGGTTTTGTCTTTTTTTTCTTTTGTTTCTGTTTCCTCTGTTTCACTTTTGCTTTTTTTATCATCAAACGCGAAAGCGGCTTGACTGCTAGTTATTGCAAAGGTTACCGCCAGAGCTATACTGGTGAATTTCATTGAGTATTCCTTAGATTAGGGATAATTGGCTATCGTTATAATTATTGTTACGCACAGGTAAACTTAACAAGCTAGTCTAAAAAAAACTAGCCTTGAGTGAAACTAACAAAAGGTAAGAATTTGTGAATGAAACTGGGCATGAAAATCAAAAGAAAATCAAAAGGGTCAGAGCAACTTGATTATGACCCCGTTTTAGCGCTTGAGTAAGTTAATCTCTAAAATTTTTCTTTGCCGCTAGTTTTTTGAAGGTATTAGGAAATAAACGAGCAATAGTGGGTGCCCAACCACTGATGCCTTTTCCTATAACAACTTCTTTTTTGTCTTGCTTAATCGCTTGCACAATTTGTCTGGCGCAATCATCAACAGCAATACCGTGTTTGATTGAACCAGCCACTTTACCAAACTGACTACCATCAGCAAGCATGGCATTCACTGATATTTTAGTTTGCACAAAACCCGGGCAGATAGTGAGCACTTGCAAACCATTAGCCGATTCTTCTGCTCGTAAGCAATCCATATAACCAATAATAGCGTGCTTAGATGCGCTATAACCTGACATACTTTTGCCGCCAACTTTACCGGCCACAGAAGACACAGTCACTATCATACCCTTGGTTGCCTCATTAGCGCTAGACAACATACTCGGCAAAAGTGCTTGGGTCATGGCAACCGTGCCAAAATAGTTCACTTCCATCACTTGCCTTTGCACCGCAAGTTTGGTTTCTAGCGCTGTGCCTCGCTGGGCAATGCCGCCATTATTTACTAAAACATCTACATTGCCGTATTCTTCAATATAACTATGAACTATTTGCGTAAGCTGTTCTGCATTGGCTAAATCTAAAGGTACAATGTGGTGACGGTCACTGTTCGCTAATCGGTTTTTTAATAAATTGAGTTTTTCTTCATTACGAGCAGATAAAACTAATGACGCGCCCTGTCGTGCGCACTCTATGGCTAACGCTTCACCAATACCTGACGATGCACCGGTGATCCATATTTTTTTATTCTTGATATTCATACCATAGCCACTGTTTTTTTGACCCTATTGTTAACCACATTAATGATTGTGTTTAACACCTAGTAATTCTCGGATAGATTGTGTTATTTCTTCAATGTGGACAGCATCAATAGGGGCGATAAAAATAGTATCATCGCCGGCCAAAGTACCTAATATGCCCGCCGACTCGCCCATGCTATCAAGCATTCTAGATATCAGCGGTGCACCACCAATACCGGTTTTAAGAATAATTTGCATATTGTTGTGTTTAACACTTAAGACAACTGACTCAATTGACTGCTTTGATTTTGGCACAGCCAGTTCATCTGGCAAAATGTAAATCATTTCGTTATTAGCATTACGGGTTTTTACTGCCCCTAACTTTGATAACAAACGTGAAATTTTCGCTTGTGACATATTATCAAAACCTTGCCCTGATAACGCTTGCGCTAACTCACTTTGTGAACCATAACATTGCTCTTTTAATAATCGTTTGAAAGCCTGTATTAAATTGGATTCATGTTGTTTTTTAGCTGTGGTCATTGTTATGCCATCTTATCGTATTAAGTTCCCTAATATGGCCACTATTCTACACGAATTAAAACCAATTGGCAGAGCTTGCTTGACGGTAGATATAGACTAGCTCACACTGCATTGGTCTAAAATGTATTAACATTAAATATCACAATAATTACGAGAGTTTTTTATATGAAAAAAATAGCATCATTATTAATTGCTACGGTCTTAGCATTAGGCGCTAGTTCAGTAAAGGCAGATGAAGGCATGTGGCAGCCTAATCAATTGCCAACTATTGCCAAACAGCTAACAAAAGCAGGACTTAAATTAAACCCTAATGATTTAACTGACTTAACCGGTTTTCCTATGGGCGCTATTGTTAGTTTAGGTGGTTGTACTGCTTCTTTTGTTTCCGACCAAGGTTTAGTTGCCACTAACCACCATTGTGTTTACGGCTCGGTACAATATAACTCGACCGCAGAAAACAACCTGCTTAAAAATGGTTTTTTAGCCAAATCGTTTAAAGACGAATTACCAGCAACACCGGGCAGTCGCATTTATGTCACCGAAGAAATTAACGAAGTAACTAAGCTACCCGCATTCCGCACGAAATTAAAAAATAAAAATAATTAAAATCCAACCAAAAATCCACAAGCTCACTTGAAAGTGAATGGTCAATAGATCAAACCGCTATGGTCA
>JAESPR010000106.1 GCA_016765685.1 Colwellia sp.
CTGAAGGCTGTGTAGCTGAAGGCTGTGTAGCTGAAGGCTGTGTAGCTGAAGGCTGTGTAGCTGAAGGCTGTGTAGCTGAAGGCTGTGTAGCTGAAGGCTCTAACATTTTTTCTGCCGCGGTTATATCTTGCAATAAACTTTTATCAAGTTCAGCCAATAAATATTGATAGTTTTCTTCATCAATAGCGCCATCACTAAAATCTCTTTCTATTTCAGTTTTATGTTCTTTGTATAACTCAACATTGGTTTCATCACGTACGTTTTGTTTTTCGTTATTATGAATGCCATCGTTAACAGCACTTTTAAAGAAAGGCCGCCACACAATAAACAAAAATAAGGCAATAAAAACGAGGGATATTAAGACTATTTCCATAAAGGTTAACTACTCTTTTTCTTTTTTATTTGATGCTTTAGTTAAATCAAACGCTAAGTCTTGATTCGTTTGTGCTTGATTGTTTTGCAGTAATTGCTGTAATTTTTCTTGCTGCTGACTATTAAGTGCTAAATTTTCTTTTGTGGCGGGTTTTCTTCTTAAGATAATAATCACCACAATAATGCCAATGAGAATCAATACCAATGGCCCAAACCAAAGCACATAAGTAACACTAGATACCCGAGGACGATATAGAACAAATTCACCGTAACGTTCTACCATTATATTCATAATTTCGAAGTCTGCTCGCCCCTGAACTAACAAATTATAAAGTTCTAAACGTAATGCCGAAGCAACAATAGAGTTAGAGTCGGCTAAGTTTTGATTTTGACATTTAGGACAACGTAACTCTTTACTTAATGCTTGAAAACGAACTTTAGTGACGTCATCATGAAATTCAAAAACTTCTACTGGGCTGGCCATAACGTTGCTAGCAAAGATAAAAACAAACGTGCTAAGAACAAAAAACATTTTAGACAACATTACTTATATCTCCTGCTTTTTTTCAATAATTAATTGTTTAATTAAAGGAGCAAACTCTTTGCGCCAAACACGCGTATCAATAGCGCCAGCAAAACGTTTACGTATAATGCCATGGTGGTCAATAACAAACGTTTCAGGTGCGCCAAAAACGCCAAGTTTAACGCCTAATAAACCTTCCTCATCAAAAATAGAAAATTGATAGGGATCTTGATAATTAGTTAACCATTGTTGAGCGGCTAAGCGTTCGTCAATATAATTTACCCCATAGAGTTTCACCTGCGGATTTTTAGCAAGTTCAACCAAATACGGGTGCTCATATTTACAGGTTGGGCACCAAGTTCCCCATACATTTAATAAAACAATATCACCAGTTAAATCGGCTTTAGTGACTATTTTATTGGCATTATTTACCGTTGACAATGCAAAGTCAGGCATCGCTTTACCCACTAATGCTGACTCGGTATAACTTGGGTCTAAAGACAGTCCCCGATAAAGCACTGCACCTAAAGCAATAACTAAAATAAGAGGTAAAAAACGAATAATTTTATTCACTTATGAAAGCTCCGTCATAGTTTGAGGAGCAGTTTGAGTCGCAGGAACCGTTGCACTTTGCTGCTCGTTATCATTAAGCTGACGATTTTTATTGTTACTTGTACTATTACTTGTATTAGTACTTTTATTAGGAATGCGATAGCGTTTATCCATCATGGCTAAAATCCCTCCTAGCGCCATAAATAATGCGCCTAGCCAAATCCAACGAACAAAAGGTTTGTAATGCACGCGAATTGCCCACGCACCATCGTCAAGCGGGTCGCCAAGTGCCACGTAAACATCTCGAAAAAGACCAGGGTCTATGCCAGCTTCGGTCATACCCATGGTTTGCACCCGATAAGTTCGACGTTCAGGCTGTAATAAGGCGACAAAATCATCATCCTTATAAACATTAATTTGCCCTTGCTCAGCGCTGTAATTAGGCCCTTCAACTTGTTTAATGCCATTAAATTCAATAGTGTAACCTGATACGTCAACTTTATCATTTACTGCCATTTTGACATTAGTTTCATTCTCATAACTTGATACAATAGTCACACCAACAATAGTCACTGCAATACCGGCATGTGCGAGAGTCATCCCCCACTGGCCCAAGCTTAAGCGTGACCTCAGTTTAATTTGTTTTAATAATTCTTTGATCACCACCAAGAACACCCACGACGCTAATGTCATGCCCATAGCAACCAATGCATTAAACTCGCCGCCATAAATAATCGGGAATAACAAACCAAAAGCAATGCTTAATACCGACGGGCTAATTAACTGCTTACGTAATTCACCTTTTTTAGCTTTTTTCCAACGGATCAGTGGCCCTATTCCCATGATAATAAATAACAAGCTCATGATTGGTACAAACACCGCATTAAAATACGGCGGGCCGACAGAAATTTTTCCATAACCTAGTGAGTCTACTAACAACGGGTATAGTGTTCCTAATAATATCGTCAAGGTAGCCACCACTAAAATAACATTACACAAGAGTAATGCGGTTTCGCGAGAATAGAGCGCAAAACGACTAAAACTGGCGACATTGTTCGCTCTAAAAGCAAATAAGGTTAACGAACCACCCACAGCAATGGCAAGTAAGAATAAAATGAATACACCACGAGAGGGATCAGCAGCAAAAGAGTGCACGGAAGTAACCACGCCTGAGCGCACTAAAAAGGTGCCTAATAAGCTTAAACTAAAAGCAAAAATAGCGAGTAAAATAGTCCAGTTTTTAAAAGTACCCCGCTTTTCTGTCACCGCTAACGAGTGAATTAAAGCCGTGCCAACCAACCAAGGCATGAAGGAAGCATTTTCGACCGGATCCCAAAACCACCAACCGCCCCAGCCAAGTTCGTAATAAGCCCACCAACTACCTAAAGCAATACCTAACGTTAAAAACATCCAAGCACCGACAGTCCACGGACGAGACCAACGCGCCCAAGCTGCATCCATTTTACCCGACATTAATGCGGCCACAGCAAAAGCAAAAGCAACAGCAAAACCAACATAACCTAAATATAATAATGGCGGATGGATAATCAAACCAACATCTTGCAATAATGGGTTTAAATCACGCCCTTCTAACGGCACATTTGGCCACAAGCGTTCAAAGGGGTTAGACGTCAATAAAGTAAAGGCGATAAAACCAACGGCAATCATGCCCATCACCGCCAACACACGGGCGATAAATTCTTGTTCAACATTTTTTGAAAATTGTGCAACCGCCATAGTCCAAGCGGTTAAAGAAAATACCCACAGTAATAATGAGCCTTCATGACCACCCCATACCGCGCTTATCTTAAAATAATAAGGTAAGTAGCTATTAGAGTGACCGGCAATATATTTGATAGAAAAATCATCAATAACAAAGCTATAAGCTAAAATGCATAAACTTATGCCGGTAAAAACAAACATGCCAAAAGTAAGCGGTTTCGCATAGTTCATTAATTTTGATTGTGAACTGTGCACGCCAATCAAAGGGATAATACTTAAACATATAGCAAATGCAAAGGCGATAACCAATGCAACATGGCCTAGTTCAGGTATCAATGTGGGTATTAATTCAGGCGCCATTTACTTCTCCAATTTTGCTCTTAGCCGCTCATGCTTCGCTTTAGGGCAAATACAACTATAATCACTCAAGTGACTTTAAAATATAACATTCAGTTGAAACTTACATTTCGAAATCACTTAGGTACTTCAACTACCAACTAAAAATAGTAGGCAATACTAGCACTTTTTTGTCGGTATTAGCAGCATAGAACCGAAAATGCTTGCGCTTAGTTTACCTTTAAAATTGTTACCTAATGTTACAAATTTAAAGGTAATAGCAATTGAAATAATATTACTCAATTTTAGTTATGTTAAGGGTGATGTAGAGTAAAGCGATAACAATAACTAAATCAAAATTAGCTAGCTAACATGAAGTAAAATAAAGACTAAACAGAGACTAAACAAAGTACCTTTGAGTTAACTGGCCTGTGGCTAAAGTCAGTTTCTGTACGTTTTATAGCCACAATAAAAATCAAAAACCGCCTCAAAAGGACGGTTTTTTGTCAAAAATAGGGTTTAAGAACCCATGACTAAATAACTAAAGGCGAATTAAAGTATTCCTTAACTAGCCTTCCGTTGAGGTTGTTAACTAACTAGGCTTGATAAACCCATGCTAAAAAACATTTTGAATCGTTCACATTAGTAAACTTGATTAACTTTGAGCCATTTTGATCGGTAACAACAACATTATGCTTGTTAACTGAAATGGATCTAACTGGTGATTTAATTGAATAAACCATACCTTTATAGGTATAAGACATAATAAAACTCTTTTAATTTGCGTTATAACGCATGAATAAGAAAAGCTATATTATTGTGTGAAAACTTTTAGATATTTATAAATATCAACTCAATACGAGAATATATCTCGATAACTCAGACAATAATTTTAGCTTAATTTGAGTGATGACTGACTGTGAAAAGGAAAGACAAAACATAGACTACCACAAAGGATAATCAGTTAAATAAACGAGAGGAGAATACATAACGGAGCCACTATATAGGCGGTTGACTAATAAGTAAACCGTTTATTATAAATAGATGGGATAAAGTCAGTCTTGGATAAATTTTATTTGGTCGAAAATCAACTTAGGCATAATCCCGCCCTGAGGCGTGGGGCGTCCAATTGTCTTATTAGTGAATTCAGAAGTACATTCTCTGGTCTCAACAAGACACCTTTTTGTCGAGCCTCGCTGCACTCGTATCGATCTACAAGTTCTCTATATTAATTCTATTGTTCAAATTATATTCTAGCGCGGTTTTACGATCACGTTCTTGACGTTTTTCACAGGGATTATCACAGTTACACGCTTTATCAATGCCCACACTAGCCAAGCCACCACAACTACCGGCAAGGGTTTTATTTTGAACAATATACCCTATTGCCATGGCTGCACCAACGACAAGAAAAAAAACAAAGGTGATTAAAAAGATCATCATAACGTTTACTCTCAGCTTCAAGCTTAGTGCTTGAAACTTAAACCGGCTGCTTAACAGCTACTTCAAATATTGTTTGAATTTTACCGTAAATTGCTCTTCATAGCCATGTTCAGTTTTAGAAATAAACAAAGCGGCTAAATCATTTTTAACTGCAAACGTCATGCCTTGTTCAGTGCCCATTACCATCAACGTTGTAGATAAACCATCAGCAGTCATTGAGCTTGGGGCAATAACGGTCACTGACACTAAATTATGATCAATAGGTTTGCCTGTGGCGGGGTCAATAATATGAGAAAAGCGTTGGCCATTACTTTCAAAATAATTACGATAATCACCTGACGTTGCCACGGCATTATCTTTAGGAATAATCACTTGCTGTGCCACTCTGTGCTCGCCAGAGGGATCTAAAATCGGCTTTTCAATAGCAATAGCCCAAAGTTCACCCGTATGCTTAAAGCCCTTTAAACGCATTTCTCCGCCAATTTCCACTAAGTAGTTAGCAAAGCCATTTGCTTCAATTAACTCTGCCACCACGTCAACGCCATAGCCTTTCGCCGTGGTTGATAAGTCAATATAAAGATCAGGAATAGTTTTAGATAATTGATTGCCGTTTAGGTGCAAATTTTTCAAACCGATGCGCGCAAGCGTATTGGTTAGTGTTTCATCGCTAGGCACTCTTTCTGCTTGTTGCTCAGGGCCAAAACCCCATAAATTAACTAAAGGGCCAATAGTAATATCTAACTTGCCATCACTTAACTCGCCTAAACGTATAGACTCTTTTAATACCCGAGCAAAACCTACTGATATTTCTACCGGCTCAGTTGATGCTGATTTATTGAAGCGAGAAATTTCAGAATCAGGCATATAAGTCGACATTTCTTGGTTGACTTGCTTTAACACCGCGTCAATTTTCTCTTGTAAATTAAGTGCTGTTACTTGCTCTAGCGTTGTTACTATTTTAATGTTGTAGGTTGTACCCATAGTACGACCTTGCAATAAAATTTCTTTCTCGGGTGAATTATTGCTAGGAAAGCAGGCGCTGATACTGATGGTTAACAGCAAAATTAGTGTTAATTTGAGTTTGTTCATTTAAAGTTTCCAAAAATTATTATTTATATCAAAGTACTCAAAGAATAGTTTGATATAAATAATAAAGACGACCGAAGCCGTCTTTAAATAGAATACTTATCAATAGTATATTTGAAGTTAAGCGCTGAATAGTGGTGCTAATTCAAGGCGGATGCACGGAGTTGACGTTAGTCAATAAGTACATCCAACGCGGAAGTAGTGCCAATAGGCAAGCTTAAAGAAAAATATTAGCCACCAAAGTCATCTAGCATAATATTCTCGTCTTCAACACCTAGGTTTTTCAACATATGAATAACCGCAGCATTCATCATGGGTGGACCACACATGTAGTATTCACAATCTTCTGGTGCTTCATGGTCTTTCAAATAATTTTCATAAAGTACATTATGAATAAAACCTGTCATGCCATCCCAATTATCTTCAGGCTGAGGGTCTGAAAGGGCAACA
>JAESPR010000107.1 GCA_016765685.1 Colwellia sp.
AGTGCTTAAAGAGTTATTTGCCAGTAGTCGCAGTCAACTATATTTGGTTGAAGATACTGATACCGGTGAGCAGATAGTGATGAAAACACCGTCAATAAATTTTGTAGAAGACACCGGTTATATTGACCGTTTTATTCAAGAAGAATGGATTGGCAAGCGTATTAATAGTGAGCATGTCGTCAAAATAATTAAACAACTGCGCCCTCGTACTTGCTTGTATTATTTAATGGAACATGTTCAAGGTATATCTCTTGATAAATGGATGGAAAACAATCATTTTCCAAAGCCTAAAGTTGCCATAAATATTATTGAGAAAATAGCACAAGGTTTAGCCGCTTTTCATCAAATGGAAACTATTCATCAAGACTTGAAACCAGGCAATATACTTGTTGATGAAAACAACCAGATTAAGGTGGTTGATTTTGGCTCTGTTTTTGTTGCGGGTTTGGCAGAAGTTTTTATTCCGCTAGAGCATGAAGGTGTTTTAGGTACCGCGACTTATTCCGATCCCAAATATCTCTTAGGAAAAAATACCGGCATTCAAGGCGATTTATACGCCTTAGCGACCATTACTTATGAGATTTTCACTGGGAAATTGCCTTACGGTGATAAAATTGCAGAATGCCAAACCGCCTTTGAATATGATCGTTTGCGTTATATTTCGGCTAGCGAAGCCAATCCGGTTATTCCTATTTGGTTTGATAGAACCTTAGCGCGCGGTGTTAGTTTCGATCTTGAACAGCGTTACACTAACATTACCGAATTCATCAATGATTTAAAAAATCCTAACCCTAATTATTTATTAGACGATCCCAAAGTTACTAAAAATAAACCGCAAGTACTGTTCTGGCAGTTGTTATCGGGTTTTTGGATCTTGATGCTGGTGTTGGTTGTTGCGTTGTTTACGCAGGGTTAATGCACGATTAATGCACGATTAATGCATGGTATAACCATCTTCAGCAATCAACCTTTGTGCTTTTTCAATATCTAACTGTTCTATTGGCGCGGCTAAGTAATAAGGTAACTCGATTGTTTTCTCACTAATTTTTAGCATTTTGCTTTCAATCAAACGTTCAATGACCGATTCAAGAGTATCATCTAGCCGTTCGGGTATTTGTTGATATTTATGACGGATAAATTCTGTTAATTGCGCAAGGGTGTGTTTGCCATCGGCAAGTGAAATAACCACGCCAAACCATTCTTCTAATGTTGTGCTTTCTGTGGGCTTATTAATATCAGCAAGGGCAACAATGCCAGCCTTACGAGTAAATATTACCGTACGGTAAAAATAATGTGATTTATCCAAAAAAATTCTCTGTTTTGTTTTTCAAAAATTAACTTTACTAGCTAAACTTTAGCATGATTATTGGCGTGAAAGACTGATCTAGAATAAGGCTTTAGTGATTGTATGTGACAGCAAAGTTTAGATCGCTGAAAAAATCAGCGAAACATTTAAACCGCCAAAAGCAAACGAATTGCACATAGCATGCTGTATTGGTGTGTTGATAAATTTATTTACGGTGTAATCTAAATCACATGCGGCATCAATGGTGGTAAAATTTTTTGTCGGCGGTACTTGTTGTTTTTGCAACGCTATTAAGGTGGCGATGCTTTCAATAACACTACCTGCACCTAAAACATGGCCGTGACTTGACTTGGTGGACGATATTTTTAATCGTTGAGCATACTCATTAAATACACGATGTATAGCTTGTGTTTCTGTTTGATCATTTTGAATTGTGCCTGAACCATGAGCATTAAGATATTGAACTTCATCTGGTGAAAAGCTTGCATCTTGTAATGCTAAGTTCATCGCTAGTTCAGCACCCTCACAAAGTGGTTGCACAATATTGTGCGCATCTGAACTCATGCCAATACCGGTGACTTCGGCATAAATCTTAGCCCCTCGTTGGTTGGCACTCTTCAGGCTTTCTAGTACCAATGTGCCAGCACCTTCACCAATAACCAGACCGCCTCTATCGGCTGAAAAAGGTCGGCAAGTATCACTAGCCAGTACCCTTAAACTATCCCAAGCATAAAAATTACCTTGAGTAATACAGGCTTCGGCACCACCAACAATAGCCGTATCAATCATATTGCTGCGGATCATCATGGTTGCCATCGCGATGGCATGTCCAGACGATGAACAAGCGGATGAGGTGCAAAATGAAGGACCTTTAATGCCATAACGCATCGCAATTTGGCTAGTGGCGGCACTTGGTAATAATTTGGGTACCGTAAAAGGGTGAGCTCTGGTTTTTCCTTCTAAATGAAATTGTTGATATGAGTGTTCAATGGTTGCTTGGCCGCCAATGCTAGTGCCATGAATGACACCAGTTCGCTTAGCCGTGGCATCATTAAAAGTAATATTGGCATCATCAATAGCTTCTTGGCTTGCTAATAAAGCAAACTGTGCAAAACGGTCAAGTTGCTTGAGTTCTTTCGGGGTAAAATGCGCACTTGCTTGATAGTTTTTAACCTCAGCCGCTATTTTGGTTGATAAGTTTTGGCAATCAAAGGAAGTGATTGGGGCAATCGAGTTACTTGTTTTACTACTAAATACCGTTTCATAAAATTCGTCAATATTATTGCCAGCAGCAGAGATACAGCCCATTCCTGTAACCACCACGCGTGTACGCATTATAAAGCCTTTTTAGTGACTAATGACTCGACTAAGTCAACAATGTCATTAATACAAGTGAAGTTAAAACCTTTAGCGGTAAGTTCACTTTCATTAGGGATAGATATATCGAATTGTTCTTCCAGATCGAAAATAATTTCCACTAAAGCAAGTGAATCGATATTGAGCGTGTCAAATGACTCTTGAAAAGATTGCTCTGTAATTGGTGTGCTGGTGTATTCTGAGAGAATATCAACAATGGTACTGATTTTATTTTCCATAAGAGAGTGCTCGCCCCGACATAATCGCATAGCCGCTTAACATTAAAAAAAGTATCATAAAAAAATTTGGGTAATTTTGATAGAAACTTTTTGTCTGAGGGATAAATACTTTCGTTATTGATACACCCGCAGAAAATGACGCTATGGTTGAATCTGGTATGATTTCACCCTGAGCATTAAAAATGCTGCTGATGCCATTATTGGTAACGCGCACTAAAGGTTTTCGAAACTCGACTGTTCGGTAAAGTGCAAGGGCTAAGTGGACATCTCTACCTGCTGTATCACCAAACCAGGCATCATTCACCGTATTAACGAATAGTTCACCACCTAAATCAACGCCTTCACGAACGAGTTCGCTAAATACTGCTTCATAACAAATTAAGGGTACCAAGTTTATGGTTTGCTTCTGGTTATCAAAAGAAATTAATGCGGGTTTAGTGCCGGCCTGATAATTAGGAGCATCGGGAAATAGTTGTCTTAATAGTGGATATTTATTTTCAAAAGGAAGGTATTCGCCAAAAGGCACTAGTACCTGTTTCTGGTATTGACCAGTGAGTTGTTGGTGTTGAATTAATTCTATGGCATTGAAGTAATTTTGGCTTTCATTAAGGTTTTTACCATCAAAAGATATGCTAGTGATGAGCACAGATTTGTTGTTGATTACCTCATTGAATAACGATCTGTCTTTAAAAAAACCATGGTAAGAAATTGGCGGTGGCAGTTCAGGAAGTACAATTAAATCGACTTCTTCTTGGTGACTTACTTGCGAAATTAACTGCATTAGTAAAGGTGCTTGCGTTAGCCAGTCTTCACGTGTGCGCAGGGTAATATCAAAATTAGGCTGAACCATGGCAATGGTTATCGAGGGCTGCGAAGAAGACAGTGCAAAATTAGCTGAGGTGACCAGTTTTCCGTAAGTGAAGTTAGCTAAACCAATAAAAAGAGCCAAGCTTAAACAATGAATAGTGGTTTGCTGATTGGAGCGCCAATGATAAATTGCACAGGCTAATAGAGCATTAACCCAATGCACAATAAAAAAAAGCAGGGGCACGCCACCGAAACTGAGCAGTTGAATTTGTGCAGGTGATTGATAAAGCGAGTGGGCTAAGTTGCCGGGTAAGAGGTGAGGGATAAAATTAATTAATAGAGTAAAGATGGCGGCAGACTTTAAGGTGCCTAAGATATTCATACCCCAATTAAATTTTGCCTGTAAAAGCGCTGCAACAGCGTAAGGTAGTGCCGAAATTAAGCAAAAAAGAAAAACAAAGGGAATAACGATATTATTTTGGCTAAAAGTAACTTTAGCTAAACCGCCGACCACCCACCAAATGCTTAACATCCAACCCAATGTTGCCGCAAGTAAGCCTAACATGAACGCATATCGACTACTGTTAATGTTATTCAAGGCGATAAGGATGGGGATCATGACTAACCAGGCTAAATTTCCATAACCACCACTGGGAAAAGCCAAATAAAACAAAATAACGGTTAACAAGAGCAGAAAAAAGTCTCGTTGTTGCCGTTTTTTACTGGGATTGTTGGCGACAATAGTCTTGATTGCCGCTTTGAGAAAAATCATTATTGCTGTTTTTTAACTACCCAACAAGCGACAATAAAAAAAAGGAAATGAAGGATTGGACTTATAAAAGGAACACTCGAACCTGAACCACCAGCACCACCACCTCCACCTCCACCAGTAGCGAAAGCACTGCCAGTGTAGAGTGCAAGCAAAGTCAGTGTGATTATTAATATGGTGAATCTAAACACATTCACTCCTTTTTAGGGCTAAACAGAGTATGCAATAAGTAAAAAACAACTAGGGCATAAGCAAAATTAATGAACTGCCACACGTATAAATGATAAAGATAAAAATTATTTACTGGCAGGCGAATCTCGTTAAATAGGTGCACAATCCTAACGACATTTTCTAACTGAATCAAGATGGTGGCAAGAATAATCATCACTATTTTTGTTGTTGCTTTATGAGGTGTTGCTAAAATAGCGGCTACTAAAGTCGCTATTAACGACAGTGCGGTACATTGTGCATCAACCACAAGATAGCGTTTTGTGTCAGGATGAATTAAGTGATTGCCTTGGGTGGTAATATCAGCAGAAAAAATTAAATACGCCTGCTCAACCCACATCGTCAGGGTTTCTTGGATGATTTCTGCCAGAAAACCGTGTTGATGAATTCTCCAAACTATAAATTGTAAAACTATTGATAAACCGATAAAAAAAATAAAAAACCGAAAAAGTGGCTTATTAATTTTTTTATTAAAATTATTGTTCAAAATATGTATCGCCATTTTTTGCTAAGGTCTATTTTAGTGGTTTACTTTATTTTAGTCTTTAATTTTATACTGTTTTTGCTTGAATAATATTATCGGCAGTAACGCTGCGGTTTGGTTACCCTCAATATCACTGTCGTCTTGATGGCTTCGAAAAAACATTAATACCAGTTGTTATTGATGAATTTAAGGTGAGCAAAACGATAAAATCCGTACATTTAGTTTTGCGAATTTTTATGGTTAATAATTGAGTTTGACTATACTGAGATCACTAATCATTACAATATTATTGTCTTTATTTTTTCCAGACTTGATTTATTAGGGCAAATTTTATTAATATAGTAACTGGTCGGATGTTTGTTGTTAATCATTTTTTACAGAGTTGTTATCTATGCTTGTTAAAATAAAAGTTTTAAAGGTTGCTCACAAGGTCGTTATTGGCTTCGCTGTTATCTTATTGTTATTACTTTTCTCTAGTATCAGCTCAGTGGGTATTTTAAGCGATATAAAACAGTCGTCGGCCAAGGTTGATGATTATGCTTTACCGATTCAAAAATATGCCAATACGGTGCAAAAGCAGTTATTAAAGCAAGCCAAATCTTCGTCTTTTATTGCGAGTTCAGTGACGGCTGGGGAGATTGAACAACTAAAAGTCAGTTTTTACCAACAAGGGAAATTATTAATTGAACAGAAAAGATTAATAGAAAAAATGCTTTATATGTTCCCTAATATCAATGGTTTAAATGATTTCGAAAGTGTCTATAAGCAATATTCAAACTCTGTTGAAGCAATGTTTATCCATAGATTAGCGGAAATAAATCAAACTCAAGCATTTATTGAACAACAAAAAGCTATTGATGATGTTTTATATGAAGCGGGGGCCGTATTAGGTGATTTAACTTATTTAGACGACCCTGATAACCAAAGCCAAGTTGACAGAATTTCGGGCTCTGCTAGCCAAATTGAAGGATTTGTTTTTAACCTAACCGATGCGACTAAAACAATTTTATCAATAAATACTATTGCTGAAGTTGAAGAGTCTCAGCAAACGATTGAGTTTGCTATTAGTAATGTTGAACAGTATTCACTGTTTTTGATAACGTTAGGAGATACTTATAATACCGATGGTTTAATTGATCAATTTGTCGAAGAATTTGAAAAAGTGGAAAAAATGCTTCGTGGTGAAACCAATTTATTTAAACTGAAAATTTCACAACTGGAACAACAAAATGCGGTTGATGAAGCGTTTAAAAATTCAGAACACCATATCAATACTTCAATACAGGCAATCGATGTTTTCTTGCAAGCCGTCGATAAAAATTTAGCCTTATTACAAGCAGATATCTCTGACAATGTTGAACAAGGCAAGTTAGAAACCTTGATCATTTTTGTGGTCTTATTTATTGCGGGTGTTGGTATCGCCTTGACTACGATCAGAGCGATGATTGGTCCGTTAAAGGGCATTAATAGTGTTTTGGCTCAAATTGCTAAAGGTGACTTATCTCGTCAATTAACGGTGAAATCAGACGATGAATATGGCGAATTGTCTAAAAATGTTAACCTTGTGGTTGCTGACTTACGTAAACTCATTAGCAATATTTCAGATAATACTCATTTGTTAAACCATGCTGCCGAGCAATCAAGTGAAAAAATAGCGCAAGTAACCGACTCTTTGGCGATACAAAAGCAAACGATAGAGCAAGTAACCATTCAAACTGTCGAGTTAGGACAAAGTGCTGATCATATTTTGGCAAAAGCTAATGATGCCGAAGAGAAAATGACCAGTGCGTTAGCACAAAGTAGTGAACTTGAGCAGACTGCCAATACCACCAATGAGCGTATGCAAACGTTAGTGACCATGTTAGATAGTACTTCGGATGTGATGATGGTATTACAGCAAGAGTCGACTAATATTAGCGGCATTTTAGATACCATTCGTGGCATTTCAGATCAAACCAACTTATTGGCATTAAATGCCGCAATTGAGGCGGCTAGAGCTGGCGAAGCGGGTCGAGGTTT
The DNA here is from genome assembly GCA_016765685.1 of Colwellia sp. Lineage (GTDB taxonomy): Bacteria > Pseudomonadota > Gammaproteobacteria > Enterobacterales > Alteromonadaceae > Colwellia. The sequence continues at coordinate 7,209 of JAESPR010000107.1, forward strand.
CGCTGTAGTAGCCGACGAAGTTCGCTCACTAGCGAGTAGAACACAAGAGTCAGCGACAGAAATTCAAACCATGATTGAATCACTGCAAAGCCAAACGGCAAAAGCTGTCTCAGATATTAAATTAGGCAAAGATGAGGCTAATAACTGCCAAAATCATACCGATCAATTATTGCAAACCTTGTTGTTGATTACAGGGGCTATTGAAGAAATGCATGAAATGAGCAGCGATATTTCGCAATCTGCGACTCAACAAAATAGCTTAAGTAATGAAATTAATCTCAGTATTCAAGAAGTAGTCGGTTTAAGCCAGCAAAGTAGTGATAAATCAACGTCGACTTTAACTTATAGTAATCAAGTTGCTGATTTAGCGGCTAAGTTAGATGATGCTATTGGTACTTTTAAAGTATCTTAACTTGTTTCAGTTTTAAAAAATTAAATTTAACTTGGCATCATAAAACCTAAGTCACTATTATTAAAGCGTAATAAATTAGGAAAAACCGCATTGACTTCATTCGCCGACAAACCAAACCAGCGGGCTAACGTGGCTGCGTATTGATCAACCGACGTGGTCGGGATAATGCGTCCATCACCAAAATCATCATCCGAATTAAGGGTTAAACTCTCAGGCATGGTGCCATAAATATCGCCACCTTTGACTGCGCCACCCATAATAATTTGATGACCACCCCAACCATGATCGGTTCCATCACCATTACTGGTTAACGTTCTACCAAAATCAGACATGGTAAATGAGGTAACGTTGTCTGCAAAACCTCGTGCTTGTAAATCGGTATTAAAGGCAAATAATGCCTCGCTTAAGTTCTGTAGTAGTCTGGGGTGATCATTGTTTTGGTTATCATGGGTATCAAAGCCGCCCATACGAACATAAAACACCTGCCTTGGTTGCGTTAATAATTGTTGAGAACTGACTAAGGTTGCCACCATTTTTAATTGCTCGCCTAACGAGGTTGCTGGGTAGCTTATTGAGGGTTCACCAATACTGTTAATGGCATTAGCAACCAAGTCTATATTACTTTGGGCGCGGTTATAGATGGCGTTATGAGCTTGCCCTAAGATATGTTGCTCTGCTGAGACCAACTGTTTAAAAATATTAACTCTATCGGCATTCCAGTTTTCATTTGGATCTAAGGCAGAAAATGTTTCCACGCCACTGGCAGCAAGCGAGTAAGGTAAAGAATTAACGCCCGTTTGCAAAATATTATTACCATCAATTGATAAGTTCATTGACAGTGGGTTGGTTGTATCCATTATCAAGTCGGCCATGCGGCCAGCCCAACCCGTTAATGATGCTTGCTCTGGCCATGAAGTTTGCCAATGTTTTTGTTGATCATTATGGGAAAACAATTGTGGCGGTAATAGGTTGGCGTTTTGTTGAATTTGGTTTTTGGTTACTGGCTGCAACAAAGGCCCTGTGTTAGCAACAAAAGCGAGGTTGCCTTGGTTAAATAATTGCTGCAATGGCGACATGAAATTTGGCATAGCGAGGTTGTATGGCATAGCCGAGCTAGGGGTAATATTAATTAAATCACTTTGTGCTATGGCTAAGTTTTGGCGAATATTTTGATATTGTTGATAATCTACATCATCACTGGGCACCAACATATTAAAAGAATCATTGCCGCCATGAAGAAAAATGCATACTAAAGCTTTGTAGTCATCAAAGCGGTTATTTGTTTGAGCTAAGGCGCTACTCATTAAGGATAGGCTAGATAGCGTTGCTCCGGCACTACTAAGACCAACAGAGCTGCCAAGTAGGCTTTTTATAAAATTTCTTCTGGTTAATTTCATTGTCGTAACTCCAACTATCTCTGCACTGTGTATTGCGGTGATATCATAATTAAAAAGAGTAAATTACTTAGTCGCTCATTTATTTCTAGTTCACCAGTACTGTTAAAAGCTTCGGTTAAAATAAGCCGCATTTCATTGCTCATCGTGCCGCCTAATAACAACATGTTTAAGTATTCTAATAACTCACTCGTATCATTAACCAACACTTTTAATGGGGTCATATCAACCAATATGCGCTGATTTTTGGTGTTTTCATCTTCAAATTCTGTGTGCCCCCATAAGGTGGAGTAGGCGAAAAAATTGCTAGTGCGGGTTAAAAAATTTTCAGTGACAATTTGTAACTCGGGGGCAATTAAACCATTGTCACTGACAATACCTGGCGGCGCATAATCAGGTGAGAAAAAATTGAATACATGAGACGCGCTTAATGGTGCTTGAGCAAAAGCATATTCGGGCCAGTTAAACTGAAACCGATCATTAGGAGAAGAGGCATCAAAAGCGCGCCATAAATGTACCGCGCGTAATAAGGGCTCGCGTACTTTACCAAAGTTGACGTTATTTACTGTGCCTGCTATTGCTTCTTGATCAAGGTATATTGCTTTGATTACCATGCCTAAATCGCCACGTACCCCTTGACCATTATCGTTAAAAATGGCGCTGATACGGGCAACATATGCTGGGCTAGGGTTGCTGGTCACTAACTTTTTAATTAATTGCTCACCAATAAAAGGCGCTACGTTTGCATGATTGAAAATGTTGTCTAATGCCATGGCTAAATCTTGCTCAGCGCTTTGGTTTGCGGGTACAATTACATTGTTTAATAGTTGTTTTTCCGAGGCATCATGGAAAGCATTTACGGCAGTCATTGGCTCCATGGTGTTGTAGTTTCGATAAAACTGCCACCAAGTATCACTGGTAACACCATTAAAATTCCAACCCGTATAGACATGGGCAAATGCTTTGATTATATCTTGGTTGTATGTTGGAATACTTTGCCCATTTTGCTGTTTTTCACTGCCGTCATCATTTAATTCAACTAAGCCAATACTAAAAAGTTGCATCACTTCACGGGCATAGTTTTCATCAGGACGAATGTTTTCTGCTTCGTTTGGCTTCTGATTACCTAACATGCTTAAATACATCCCCATAATCGGTGAAAGCGTGACTTGTTCTAATAAATCTCGATAATTGCCAAAAGCGTTATTAATCAGTAAATCGTAATAGTTTGCTAAACCGTAGGTATCATCGCCAAAAGTGCTGACTTCAGAAACCACAAAAATTTCACTTAAGGCGAAAGCGACTCGCTGCCTCAATTGATCAGGTGCGGTAATAGCGTGAGTAAACCAAGCTTCTAATCTTTCTTTGCGACGTAGTCTTTCATCGGGCTCTAAATCTAGCGTTGGCTCTAATGCTTCTAGGTAAGCAACATGTGAACTAGCAGGTAAAAGTATTTGTGTATCAAGCCATTCTTCAAAACCAATGTTACTCACATTGTCTACGCTGCTTGCATTGGCACCAAAACTTGCCATATTAAGAAAACGAGCACTTTCATTTTTGCTCGGTAATGGTGGTGGCTCAGGCGTAGGTGCTAGTTGTAGTGGTGGCGGTGTTGGTTGTGGTGATGCGACTTCAGAGCCACCGCCGCAAGCCGTGAGCATCACGGTAACTAAAATGAACAAATAACGTGTAAACATGGTTAACCCCTAACTACGTGGATTATTTTATTGATCGTGTTAAAAACAGTATTGATTAAAATGTAGACATTTTCAATTGTGATTCAATGATAATTAAGTCTCTTTACACAATCTTTACCGTTTTCAACGAATAACTTCTCAGCCTATAATTTTGTTAATCAATCTTAATAGCTGATAATTGGTGATCTTTATGTTGATTCAAATGGTATATACCCAAGCGACTTCAAAATGCTTGCTCAGAAGTCCCCTACGGGTTGGTTTAGAAACGTTTTATGCTACGTTATTGATTTTGACAAGGGAACAACCATTCTCTACAATCAATGCCTTGCCTAATACGTTTCTAATTCCAACTGAATCATGCAGTTTAAAGTGGTTTGGGTATAGTTTGTTTTATGAAAAATTATTCAGAGTAATCACCATGAAATTATTAAAAAAATTCTCTTTAGTTGTATGCTTAGTCGGTGCTTCTTTATCGTCAGCATCCTTTGCCGTCAATGAACGAAAGCTTGTTGTTGATGAGCAACAAACGACTAAACATACTACCAAAATTAATGGTGAAAAAATAAAATATAGTGCCACAACCGGCACTCAACCTGTGTGGGATGAAGAAGGAAAGCCGACCGCAAGCCTATTTTATACCTACTATCAACGTACCGATATTAAAGAAAACAGTAAACGTCCATTATTGATTTCATTTAATGGCGGCCCAGGCTCTGCGTCAGTATGGATGCATGTTGCTTATACCGGTCCACGCGTGCTTAACGTGGATGATGAAGGTTACCCGCTGCAACCTTATGGCGTTAAAACTAATCCTTATTCTATTTTAGACGTCGCAGATATTGTTTTTGTCAATCCGGTCAATACCGGTTACTCCAGAGTATTACCTAATAAAGACGGTAAAATGCCAAGTAAAGAGCAGCAAAAGAAGATGTTTTTTGGCGTTAATGCCGATGTAAAATATTTAGCTGAATGGATTACCACCTTTGTTACACGAAACAATCGCTGGCGTTCACCTAAATACTTAATTGGTGAAAGCTACGGTACCACGCGTGTTTCAGGCTTGGCTTTAGCATTACAACAAAGGCAATGGATGTATATCAATGGCGTTATCTTAGTGTCACCAACTGATATTGGCATCAAACGTGAGGGGCCTGTGAAAGCGGCTAATCGTTTGCCTTATTTTGCTGCCGCTGCTTGGTATCACAAAGCATTATCTGCCGATCTGCAAGCAAAAGATTTAACTGAATTATTACCTGAAATTGAGCAGTTTACGTTAAATCAATATATGCCAGCGTTAGCAAAAGGTGGCTTTATATCGAGTGAAGAAAAACAACAAATAGCAAAGCAAGTTGCTCATTTTTCGGGATTGACAGTGGACGCAGTTTTAGCCAATAATCTTGATATAGATAATAACTTTTTTTGGAAAGAGTTACTTAGAGATCGTAAACAAACCATCGGGCGTTTGGACTCGCGTTATCTAGGTATAGATAAAAAAGTGGCTGGTTCAAGACCTGATTATAATGCAGAGTTAACGTCTTGGTTGCACAGTTTTACCCCCGCAATAAATTATTACTTGCGGGAAGAGCTCAACTATAAAACCGATATTAAATATAATATGTTTGGTAATGTGCACCCGTGGGATCGCAGTAATAATAATACCGGTGAAAATTTACGTTTAGCAATGGCGCAAAATCCGTATTTGAATGTGATGATTCAAGCGGGTTATTTTGATGGAGCTACTAATTATTTTGATGCTAAATACACTATGTGGCAGTTAGATCCTAGCGGACAAATGCAGACACGCTTATCATTTAAAGGTTATCGCAGTGGTCACATGATGTATCTTCGTCGTGAAGACTTACAACTGTCGAACCAAGATATTCGCGAGTTTATTAAACAGTCACTGCCGAAACAAGGGCAAGCGGCTAAGTACTAACATTAGGAACAACCATGAAACGAATAGTGCTCTATACCATGGCAAAATGTCCTCATTGTCAAAGCGCAAAACGTTATTTGGATGAACAAAAAATCCCTTACCGCTTGTGTAATGTTAAAACCCCAAAGGGTCAAAAGGAATTTTCGGTAACGGGATTGAGAGGTGTGCCGGTATTGAAAATAGGTGATAAACTGCTCAATGGCTTTAGTGTAAAAGCATTTAATAAGTTATTTAAAAGCTAGCTATACCTATGTTACCTCAAAGTGCGGATTCAGCGAGAATTAAAAGGCTTATAGACAAGGCATTGATTGAGGAGAATGGTTGTTCCCCTTGTCGAAATTAATAACGCGGTTTATATGCCTTTTAAACTCGCCCTACGGGGGCTTCTGAGCAAATCATGCTCATCGTTGCATCTATTTTTAAGGGAACAACCATTAATAAAAAGATGCGCCTTGATCATGAGTCGCTCAGTAGTCCTGAAACACACATTTTGAAGTATCATAGGTATATATTAGTTGTTTAAAAAAACTTCAACTTCATGTTATGGTAGTAAAGTAAAGTAAAGTAAAGTAAATTCTTTAGGGATAAATAACGTTGCCGCTAGTTTTTCGAAGTATTTTGTTTTTGTTGCTTACCAATGCTATTTTTGTTGTTAATGCAGCGCAATTAACCGATAGTTCGGCATTGCAAAACATGGAAAAGGAATTATATCAACACCCGTGGAAAAGTTATCAAACACTGTTAACTCAAACGAAAGATCTTGAAAATATGTCACCACACTACCAGTTATGGTGGCTGTTACGTAAAGCACAAGCTGAAAATTTATTATACTTTTTTGATAAATTTGAACACACTGTTGATCAAGCGCAACAACATGTTAATCGAAAAACACCGATCAGAATAACGGTAAAGTTAAATATTTTTCAAGGGCTTATTTTTCAACGTCAAGGACGTTACCAGCAATCACAAGCGACTTTAAAAAAAGCTAAACAGTTAGCAAGAGATCATCAGCTGACTTATTTAGCCGTGCAAGCCAAACAAGAATTAGCCTACACCCGAAGTTTAACCGAAGTTTATGAATTGTCTTTAATTGAGTTGCAACAAGCCTATGTTGCAGCTTTTGCGTTAAATGATGACTTTTTAATTGCCAAAATCAACGAAGTCTATGGCGCTATTTACGGTTATATGCACGATTATGGTAAATCGATTGAATATTACCAAAAAGCGTTATGGAGTTATCGGCAATTACAGTATCCAGCGCATGAAGTGGAAGCTATTTATGGCTTAGCGTCAACTTACCGCTACTGGAAAAAATACAAACTAGCCATTGAATATTACCAACGTTATGAACAAGCGATTGAATTTAGCCCCAATAATATTAATGGCAAATTTTATGCGGCTTATGGCATCGCTATGAGTGAAGCAGAACAAGGTAATTGCACTAAGGCATTAGTTTCTATTGAGTATGCTATCAACTTAGCAGGTTTAAACGATTACAAAGCAGAATTATATAAACGTCAAGCCCAGTGCTTTATTACAAAAAAATCCTTAACAAAAGCTAGCAATTCTTTAGCAAAAGCGAGTGATATTTTTGCCGCTATGCCTGAGTTAACAGGCACTCATTGGCAAATTGAAATGGTAAGAATTAGGGCTGAATTAGCACAAGCCAATGGGCAAGGAAATCAAGCGTATCAATTACTTAAACAATTTAATCAAGAGGAAACTAAATTGTTAAAGAAAAACTCTTCAGATCGTTTGTTACGTGTTAGAAGTGCGATGGAAGTAGATCGCCAAAATGTAGAAATTTCTTTATTACAACAACGGGGCAAAGTACAAGAACTATTATTTGAACAACAAAAACAAAAAAACACTATGCAAGCATATATTATTGGCTTTGTTGTTATATTGGCTTGCTTGATTTTGCTGTTTGTCTATTTTCAATGGCGTCATAATAAAAAACTGCTGTTATTGTCAATTCGAGACGCTTTATCTGACTCATTCAATCGGCGTTACGTGTTTAACTATCTTAATAAGTTGATCAACACTAATACAGTCGCAGAAAATACTGTCTCAATTATGGTGATAGATATTGATAACTTCAAGCAAGTTAATGATCTCTATGGCCATACCTTTGGCGATAAAATTATTCGTGAAATAGCTAAAGTTGGCTCTGACACCATTAGAAACGAAGATGTCATTGGGCGTGTTGGTGGAGAAGAATTCCTGTGTGTGTTACCGGGTATAGATGCTGTTCAGTGTTTGCATATTGCTCAGCGATTCGTTAATAAAGTTAATGCCAGAGAATTTTTGGTTGGCGATGAATTCGATAATGTGCAACGGGTAAAAGTGACTGTGAGTATAGGTCTGTCGACAACAACTGAGCATATTAAAACGAGCTCAATGCTTTATTTGCAAGCAGATAAAGCGCTGTATTATGCCAAATATAGTGGTAAAAATCGGGCGATGCAATATCAAGACTCGATGCAAGATTCATATCAGCCAGAAGCTGCTTTTGGTCAGGACCATTCATCTCTTAGTGACGAATATTAATTTTTTACAACCGCTTTCAACATCTGCAACTGAACCCTCTTTGTTATTAGTTACGGGGGCGATTAGCTTGTTACAAAACTATTTAACTCGGTTGGGTTATCAAGCACAAATCCATTTTGAATTGGAAGGCTGTTATCGAATTGACCATAATAAGGACAACTCACAAAAATTAAATTTCACACCGATCAATAAATACTTACGTAGCTTAGATATTGATGGTGAAATTGTCAGTGAATACTGGCGCAATCAGTGGGAGTATGTTTCTTTGTTTAATGGCCAAACACCGCTAAAAGAAGCACAAAATTTACATCAGGTACTTACCAAATTACCGCAATGGTTTAAGAATATTTATCGTGAATATGGTGAGGTAGAAACCTTAATTACGCCTGTAGTTTGGTCCGGTGACCAAGGAAAATTGGCAAGTGGATCACAGCAAATTTTTACCCATGACTCTCGCACTGTACATATTCCTAACGCGGTACAACTTAATGTTAGTGTGCTTGATCATCAAGGTAACAACCTTATTGCTGAAGAAGGTTTTGGCGAGTATTTACAGCACTGTTTTTTACACACTAGCCTTGAATGTTGTTTATTATATTTACCCGATGAAGCCGCTTTTGAACGTTTAGCGTTGAAAAGTCGTTATGGTTTAGCACAAGAGTTATGTTCCCCGGTCGATATTTCAGGAGGACATCAAGGCAGTATCGCTTTATATAAAGAACGGGGCAAACATAACCAAAAGATGGGGGAAGAACCACTGCTGTACGATAAATACCATAAAGTGTTATCGGTTCAGCGTAATTGGCAAAAAACCGCTCGTATTGAACATAGATTAGGCGCTTCAAGTCTTGCTTATAATCCCTATATTAATGTGCTTTATGGTTTGTTAAATATTATTGATGCGGTGCACGCATATGAAAAGAACAAACACTTGTCAGCAGCCGCGTTCGCGCCAATATCATTGCCGGCATCACTTTTTACCACTAAGGAGAGTGTTGAAAAGCTAGGGGCGGTAGATTTATTTAACGCCAGTACATGGTTTAGTGACAGCCTTAATGCCGCGCAAGCAACATTTAATCAGATGAAATCAAACACGGTACTTGACTGTCCTCTGCCGTTGGGTAATAAAATAAAAGCTATGATTTTGAATAACTATCAAGTCAACTTTTTAAGCACTTAAATTTAACGAAATGAAATAAGAAATTAATTTATGGATGTCAGCAAAACATCACGAGTTAAACTCCCGTCATTAAATGGCGTCAGTGTTAGTGCTAAAAAACAAGAATTAAAAGAGTATTTTAGACAAACATGGGCAGAGTACGAGGCGCTTTTTTCACTCATTAATGATGACAGTGCTTATTTTCTTAAGCCGGAACGTTTACGTCACCCGTTAATTTTTTATTTTGGTCATACGGCTAGTTTCTATATTAACAAACTCATTTTAGGTAAGTTCATTGCACAGCGCATTAATGGCAAGTTGGAAGCTATTTGCGCTGTTGGTGTTGACGAAATGAGCTGGGATGATCTAAACAGTGCTCATTACGATTGGCCCAGTGTTGATGAAGTGAGAGGTTATCGAATTCAAGTTGCAGCATTGGTGGAGAAGCTTATTGACAGTATGGTATTAACTTTACCTATTTCACCCAGCTCCTTAGCGTGGCTTATTTTGATGGGTTGTGAACATGAGCGTATTCATCTTGAAACCTCATCCGTTATTATGCGCATGTTGCCGTTGCATTATTTATCAGCTAACGATCATTGGCGCACTTGTGTTGATAGCGCTAACGCACCCAAAAATGAGTTGATGCCAATGGCAGGTAAACTTATTGAGTTTGGTAAACCCCGTAGTGATAATACTTTTGGTTGGGATAATGAATACGGTTATAACACCCTAACTTTGCATGATTTTAGAGTCTCAAAATACTTGGTTTCTAATCAAGAGTATTTAGCTTTTGTGAACGCGGGTGGTTATCAGCAGACCCAGTTTTGGTCAGCAGAAGGGCAGCAGTGGTTAGCTTTTACTAAGGCGACTAGGCCACGTTTTTGGTTAGAGAAAAATAGCGATAGTAATGAGACCATTTATTGGCAACGTAATTTATTAAATGAAATGCCATTACCACTGAATTGGCCGGTTGAAGTAAATTATCTTGAAGCAAAAGCTTTCTGTCACTGGAAAAATAGCCAACATTCAACCAATAAAAAACAGTTCATCCGTTTGCCAACTGAAGCAGAGTGGCTTTGTTTACGCGATAAAGTCAGTGGTAATTTAAGCGATTGGCAAGTCGTACCGGGCAATATCAATAAAGAATATTACGCCTCATCTTGTCCGGTAGATACTTTTGGGCATGAAGGCGTATTCGATATTGTTGGCAATGTTTGGCAATGGACAGAAACAACTATAGATGGCTTTCAAGGTTTTGAAGTGCATCCCTTATATGATGATTTTTCCACACCAACCTTTGATGGTAAACATAATTTAATTAAAGGCGGCTCGTGGATATCAACCGGTAATGAAGCACAAAGAAATTCTCGTTATGCTTTTCGTCGGCATTTCTTTCAACATGCGGGTTTTCGTTATGTAGAAAGTAGCCGTGAAGAGCTGCCAAATCTCGCGATAAATCATTATGAGCGTGATGTTGGTGTTTGCCAGCAACTTCATGCGCATTATGTCATGGGAGAAAGTGCAACGGGTAAAAGTGTAATAGACAAAGGTGAAAAGGATCAAAGCGGCTCTGCAAACTCAGCTATGCCAGTAGAAGTTAAAAACTATAACCAACAAATAATCACACAATTGCTGAATATACTTGAAAAGTACCATGTTGGCACTAACAAGTGTCTTGATTTAGGCTGTAGTGTTGGTCGCACTAGTTTTATGTTAGCGCAGCATTTTAAGCATGTCGATGGAGTTGATTTATCCGCCCGTTATATTCAACATGCTGTTAGCTTGCAGCAAGGAAAATCAGTTCGTTATCTATTAGAAAATGAGGGTGATATTGTTGATTATCATGAGGTGACTTTAATGGATGTTGATTTACCTTGCAGTAAAAATATCCATTTTAGTCAAGGAGATATCAGCAATCTTAAAGCTGATATCTCCGGTTATAACGTTATTCTTGTCCAACATGTGCTTGAGCAAAGTTATGATCCTCGTTTGTTTTTAAAAACCGTACATCAAAGGCTTAACCGCAACGGCCTACTCGTTATAATATCCAGTTATGATTTTGATGAACAACACACAGCGAAAGAAAATTGGCTGGGCGGCATTAAAATTAATGGCGAAAACGTTAGCGGTTTTGATGGTTTGTCATCACTGTTAACACCAAATTTTAATTTGTTAGTACAGCATCAGTTAACCCGTCTGCTCAAAACTAATCGACGTCATTTCACCTTAAGTTTTCCGCACTTAACGGTGTGGCAGTTGAAATAACGGTGTAACAATTTCTTTACCTTTTAGCGTTAATTTTGCTTTGCTCTTACTCACATCTATGCACCAAATCAAAACGCAACCACGATGTGATGTGCTTTTTTGGTGCAGCCACTACTATATTTAAGCCCACGAAAACTTTAACTTCATGATATTTATCTCTTAAATTTTATGGCACATGAATTGAATTGTACTGTTCAATACTACCTAAAATTATAAATAGAGGTCTACAGTGAAAATAGTTAACGCAATTATAAAACCATTCAAACTAGATGATGTTCGTGAAGCCATTTCTGACATTGGTGTTGAAGGTATCACGGTAAGTGAAGTGAAAGGTTTTGGCCGCCAAAAAGGACATACCGAATTATACCGTGGCGCTGAGTATCAAGTAGATTTTTTACCAAAAGTTAAACTTGAAATTGCCGTGAACGACGACATTGTTGAGCGCCTAGTTGAAGCCATTAGCAAAGCCGCATACACAGGCAAAATTGGTGACGGTAAAATCTTTGTTTATAACCTTGAGCAAGCCATACGTATTCGTACCGGCGAGCAAGATAATGAAGCTATTTAGCCACTACTTTTAAAGACGAAATAACTAAAAAATATAAAAATTATAGGATTTATTATGGAACAGAATATTTTTCAACTTCAATATGCGTTAGATACGTTTTATTTTCTAATGTGTGGTGCGTTAGTCATGTGGATGGCTGCGGGTTTCTCCATGTTAGAAGCGGGTTTAGTACGTGCTAAAAATACCACTGAAATTTTAACTAAAAACGTAGCCTTGTATGCGATTGCTTGCATCATGTACTTAATTGTTGGTTATGACATTATGTACGGTGGTGGTGTTTTATTAGAGGGCATTGCCTTAGATGGCGCTGCTGATGCCGATGCTTTAGTTGGCGCGGTGTTAGCTGAATCTGCAGAAGCAGGTTTTGAAGGTGGCGCAGTTTATTCAAACGCGGCTGACTTCTTCTTCCAAGTAGTTTTTGTTGCTACGGCTATGTCTATTGTTTCAGGCGCAGTAGCTGAGCGGATGAAATTATGGGCTTTCTTAGCATTCACTGTCGTATTAACGGGTTTCATCTATCCTATGCAAGGTGCTTGGACTTGGAATGGTGAGTCGGTATTTGGTCTTTATACCTTAGGCGACCTTGGTTTTTCTGATTTTGCTGGTTCAGGCATTGTTCATATGGCCGGTGCTTCTGCCGCATTAGCAGGGGTATTGTTACTTGGCGCTCGTAAAGGTAAATACGCGCAAGACGGTAAAGTAAATGCCATTCCAGGTGCTAACTTACCTATGGCTACGTTAGGAACTTTTATTTTATGGATGGGCTGGTTTGGTTTTAACGGCGGCTCAGTATTAAAACTTGCTGACGTTAATAGTGCTAACTCAGTGGCTATGGTGTTTTTAAATACCAATGCCGCTGCTGCTGCCGGTGCTATTGCCGCGTTAGTTTTTGCAAAAATATTATTCAAAAAAGCAGATTTAACCATGACCTTAAATGGTGCATTAGCAGGCCTGGTAGCAATTACTGCTGAGCCATCTACGCCCTCACCGATACAAGCCACCATGTTTGGCGCTATTGCCGGTGTTATCGTGGTATTGTCAATTCTTGCCCTTGATAAAGTTAAGATTGATGATCCCGTAGGTGCTATTTCTGTGCATGGTGTGGTTGGTTTCTATGGCTTAATGCTGGTGCCAATTACCAACTCAGGCGCTAGTTTTAGCGGCCAGTTAATTGGCGCAGCCACTATCTTTGTTTGGGTATTTGGTGCTAGTTTCGTGGTGTGGTTTGCTTTGAAGAAAATCATCGGCATTCGTGTTACAGCAGAAGAAGAATACGAAGGTGTTGATAAATCTGATTGTGGTATGGAAGCTTATCCAGAGTTTACTAGAGGTTAGGAATACTAGAGGTTAGGAATACTAACCTCACACAAGGGCAGCACAATTAAGTTTCAACAAAAGCAGCGATATCGCTGCTTTTTCTTACCTAGCGAAGCTGATAAACCCGAGAGATTTATTTTAAAACAGAGACTTTTCTCACGGCAAGTATCAATAAAGAAAACACTGAAAGCCATATAAATGCACCGCCACCACTACTGTTGTCAGGCGTTGGCTCAACTGGCGTTGTTATTAGTGTGTTTTTTACTGGTGTTAAATCAGCATCGGTCACTGTCGATGAATCTATGATGATTATTTGATTAATAAGCACGAAATTTTCAAGGCCGGGTGTGGCTTGGTTAGTACAGTTTTGGCTTGAATAATCTGTCATTGGAATATCTTGGCAAAGATGTAAACCGGCTATTTGTTCTAGCACTGTCATGCCATCACCAATAACTTGACCAAAAACAGTAAAACCACCATTGGTGGTATCTAATTTTGGTGAACCTTGACTATTGTCAACTAAATTAAAGAACCATTGATCGGTAGCACTGTTTGGTTGACCGCTCATCTTTGCCATGGCAATAGTGCCTTTAACATTAGAGTAAACTGGCTCATTAACAACAGCGGCGTTAGTATCAAGACGAGTTAACGGCCATGCACCGTCAAAGCCAAACCCACCACCTTGCACAACAAAGTTGGGTGAAACACGGTGCACTACTGAATTAGTGTAGTGTTGTTCATCAATATACTGTAGAAAATTATCGACAGTTTCTGGTGTGGTTTGATCAAATAAATTTACTTGAAAATTACCTTGCGAGGTTTGAAATTCAACAATGGTTGCGTTAACAAAAGGAGTTAAACTGATGAATAATAACGTAGTGTAAATGAATTTTTTTAATCTTGATTTTTCGAGCAATTTTTCGAACATGAGTACAGCCTGATTTAAAAAGTATGGCAGCATCATAATAGCAGTTGCTGCGTAATTCAACTTTATCGGTATGGCTTTTGCCAAATTACTAAACAGTTACATTTGTAAAGTAGAAGTGCTATAAATGAACGGGAATATCTCTTTAGTTAACTTTTACTTTTACAGGCTTTTTATGTGGCACATGTTGTTGCTATTTATGCTTTTATTTTCGATTGAGTCAGGTGCTCAAACCGTCAATATTACTCAGCAATTAGCAGAAATAAAACAGCAAAAAGATAAAACCCTCGCTATTAACCAGTTAAGTAATTTACTTGAAAATAACAAGCTTAGTGTAGCGCAACGTATTGAAATACTTATGCTACAAAGCAACAGTTACTTGGTATTAAGTGAATTAACAGCAGCGTTAGATACTACACAACGAGCCAAACATATAGCCAGCCAAACGAGTTTACTATTACCACAGGCGCAGGCCGATAAATTACTCGGTATTATTTTTTATTTTCAAGGTCAATATCACCAAGCGTTAACGGCCTATCAAGCAGCTTTACACTATTTTCAACAGCAACCTTTTTCTGCTCAAATCGCAATTAAGCAAGCCAATTTGTTGAATAATATTGCTTTAGTGCAAACCGCTCAAGGTAATGCTACTGCCGCACTTAAAAGTTATCAGCAGGCTGAACCACTTTATCAACGCTACGGTGATATCGTTGATAAAATAGATGTCCGTTATAATTTAGCGACACTCTATATCAGTTTACGCCGCTTTGACATTGCTATTACTATGCTTAAAGAGGTCATTAGCAAAAGAAAGGTAATAAATGACACTTATGGCGTAGCTAAGGCGTTAGGTGATATTGGGGTTTCCTACAAGTACTCAGGTCAATATCAACAAGCTGAGCAATATGCTTTGCAGGCCTTACATTATTTCCAAACGCATCAACATCATTATGATGTCGCTTCTCAACTTCATAATATTGCTGAAGTAAATTATGAACTATCGAATCTTGACAAAGCACTAAATTATGCACTTTCAGGGGTAGAAGCCAGTAAAAAAATAGGCCATCAAAAAGCTCATGCGGGCAGTTTACAAACGTTAGGTAAAGTCTTTTTTTATCAACATAATATTGAACAGGCTCAACATTATGTTGAAGCGTCAAATACTATCGCTAACAAAATGGGCTACCAAGAACTACTTAATGAAAATTTAGGGTTAATGTCACTCATTTATGCGGCCGAACGACAAACAATAAAAGCAATAAAAACGCAATCAGCCTATCAAAAAGCACGGCTAACGTTGTCTAATGAAACACTCAACCAACAAATAGCACAATTTGAATCAGATCAATTAACTCAGCAAGTTAAAATTTTGCAGCAAAGTAAAAAACTTCAACAAGTCGAATCAACTAAAGCAGAGCAGCAACGACTGTTTATTATTTTAGCCGTTACTTCTTTGTTAATAGTTTTATTTTTGATTTATCGACGCTATCTTGAAAGTAGACTTACCCGAGAATTGGAAGCAAGAGTAAAACAACGCACCGAAGCCTTAGAGTTTTTAACGCGCGAGTTAAAAAGTGCCAGTTTGATCAAAAGTCAATTTTTAGCCAATATGAGCCATGAAATCAGAACGCCGCTAACTGCTGTGCTTGGGCAGGCAGAAGCAATTATTAATGGTGATTTTGAGGGGCAAGCGATAACGAAAGAAGTTGAGGTTATTCATATTAATAGCTTGCACTTGTTACAATTAATTAATGATATTTTAGATTTAAGTAAGATTGAAGCCAATAAATTTGAATTAGAAAACAGCCAGCAAGACTTATATGAAATAGTAAACAATCTAAATGATATGTTTACTGAGCAAGCCCAACGTAAACATTTATCCTTTACTATTACTCACCATTTACCGAAGCCGTTTATTATCGATATAGATGGATTTCGCTTGAAACAAATTCTAATCAACCTTTGCTCTAACGCGATTAAATTTACCAGCGAAGGTTGGGTAACGTTAGATATTGCTATTATAGATAAAACGCTTTTGTTTACGGTTACTGATACCGGAATAGGGATGAATGAAAAGCAAATAGCTAAAGTTTTTAATATTTTCACTCAAGGTGATAATAGTATTAGCCGGCGTTTTTCTGGCTCAGGATTGGGGCTGTTTTTATCAGAACAATTAGCCAAAGTGATGGCTGGAAAAATTACCGTTAGCAGCCAATTAGATCATGGCAGTACTTTTGTGCTTAAATTACCCTTTGGAGAAATTTACGCTTCTTTAGCGAATATCGAAACCAATGAAAATGAACTCGCTATACTTGATAATGGTAGGAAAAATTACACAGGAACAATTTTATTAGCAGATGATCATGATGACAACCGCCGTTTAATTGCTCGTTTGTTAGGTGGTTTAGGTTTGAAAGTTATTGAAGCCATCAATGGTAAAGAGGCGGTTGAATTATGCCTTGAACATCAGCCAACGTTAATTTTATTAGACATTCAAATGCCTGAAATGGATGGTATACAAGCACTGAAAAAGTTGCGAGAGCAAGGCTGTACTCGTCCTATCTATGCGCTTACGGCTAATGCAATGTCACATGAAATAGCACAATATTTGGAACTTGGTTTTGCGGGGCATCTTAAAAAACCTATTGAGCGTGAACTGTTTTTAGCCACAGTAGCGCAGTATTATGCCGAGGTTAGTGATTCGTCTGAGCGAATTAATGACGCTATTGATAAGCTGGAATTATCAGATTTAGTCGCATCATTTGTTGGTGATTTATCACAAGAAAAACAAAAAATATTATCCTATAGCGACAGCTACGATAGAAAAAGCTTGGCTAGAATCGCCCATAAAATGGCAGGGGCAGCAAAAATGTTTGGTTTTGCTGAACTATCACAAAGTGCGAGTGAATTAGAGATTTCAATCAAGCAGCAAAATATAACGGCAGTAGTAGATTTAACTGATTGTTTACTTGATGAAATTAATTTGGTTGAACAACAACACAAAATTAGCACAGACTTATGATCTCAAAACTTTCCTTTTCTCAAATTTTACTTGCACTGGCTCTCGCTTATTTTGCTTATGCTTTTATTAATAGCTTTAAAGGTCAACAAGAAACCTTGCAGGAAGTGATGTGTCAAGATAAAGAAGAATTATGGCAAGTGATGTAGCACCAGTATTTTCCAATTAACAAATGAGTCTGAAATAAATAAATTTTTAGGCTCGTTTATTTTGTTCAAAGATCTGGTTAAATAATTTATTACGTTCTTTTAAAAGTAATTCGGCACAGGCATTATCTGTCATTTCCATCACCTGCTCATCCAGTATTTCAAATAGAAAGCCTTCTTTCAAATAAGTTTTGGCATTAGGCAACGATTTAAATTTATCATAGGGCGTCATCATACTTTCATAGGGATATTTTTACGCTGTTTTCCCTTGCTGTCCGTTGTTATTTCTGGAAAAAAACAGGGACGGTGATAATTGATG
>JAESPR010000108.1 GCA_016765685.1 Colwellia sp.
GACCGTTGTATGACCAACAGCTACAAACATAATCCATTTACTAATCCAGCTTTTCATATTGACTCCATAATTGATAAAAACCTAACGCCGTTTTAAGCGGCAAATTGCAGTTGGCTAAAATAAGTGAGGCACGAACAAAAAGCCAACTGTAATTTGTCCGACTTGAAAACCCTTGTTAGGCAATTTATTCACTATTACTAGATTCAAGCTCTAAGGATTTTTGGGATAAGTTTCGAAGCTCGTCTCTAAATCTTGGTGAACGAATAATACGTTGTATGTCATGCTCTAATTCATTTAGGGATTCATAACACTCCTCAACATGCTCTATGTTGGAAATATGGCTTACTAAAAGATCAAAACTACCATTAATTATTTTTAAATTTAAAAATGCCATTTTTTCACAAAACTCCATTATATGCGTCCTTAAACATGGAGGTCGATTATCACGTTTTTTATAACTTCCACCACCCATTGCTTCAGATCGTTTACGCTGAGTTCTTAATAATCTAACTTCATCTTTAAGATCATTTATCATTTCAACAACGTAAGCATCAGCAGAAACTTCTTTAGTGTTAAGGTGCGCAACTTTATACTCACCAAAGCTTTTAAGAAATGTAGAATAGTTAGGATCTGATTTTGATTTTTCTAGAGTGGCAATTATTTTCGATTTAAGCTTTTCTTTAAATGAAACTATTTTACTAAATCTTAAATCTCTTGGATATGAAAGGTGTTCTATGACTGAAGTATCAAATGAATAATCTGTAGTGTCATCTTTAACAATTATTGTCGGTTTATCAAAAGCTAACCTCAACCCTAATTCAAACATTACATTAGGATTTTTTCCGCTTACATCACATACAACCACTTCATTTGTGTAAATGTTTTGTACGATTCTTTTTTGTATGATCCCTACATCATCAGAATCACTAACCAAATTAGCTTCAAAACCAGCAGATATAACAGATTCTTTTATTATTGATTGTACGTCAGCCCAATGTTCTGAACTACAACCATCGATGCTAGAGATCGGCATTATAATGCCACAAACTGGCTTTTCTTCCTTTTCATCAGTCATATGACTTCCTTAATTTGATAATTGCCTAACGCCCCATTAAGCGGCTGGTAATAGTTGGCTAAAATAAGCGAGGCACGAGCAAAAAGCCAACTGTTAACAGTCCGACTTGAATGGCTTGTTAGTTGCTAAATTGTGTAACATGCCAAAGTTCACCTGAGGGACCCCACAAGTAGATGATTTTGCCCCAGTGCTCTGTAATAATTGGCTCATATTTTATATCAAAGTTAGTTAAATTAGATATAACCTCAAAGGCTTCATTTATATCTAAAACCGAGAGTTGAAACATTAAGTTTTTAGCTAAATCTTCGTTATAGAATCGTTGCAAAAAAAAGGTGCAATCACCATTTTGAAATAGAGATAAGTCATCGGTGACATAATCCATTTCAAACCCCAGTGCTTGATAAAAAGATTGAGAGATTTCGTAATCCTTACTAGGGATGAAAACTCTAATATCGTCAACTTTCACCATATTCTCCTTTGGCAACTAACGCCCCATTAAGAGGCTTTTAATTGTTGGTTAAAATGTGAAGCGAAGCGGAACCTAACCAACTGTTAAAAGTCCTGCTTGAATGGCTTGTTATGTTTACATTACAACCTTAGCGTAACTAGCACGATCGATATCAGCAACCTCAACAGATATTGAACAGTTAGACATTGATAATGTTTTTAATTGCTCTAAAACTGATTGAGATAGCATTGATTTTTTCTCAACATTACGTCCTGAAAGTATTTTCAAAGTAACATGCACGAAATTAATATCTACACTGCCGGTTTGATAATTAGAGTAAGACAAAGCTCTTACTTTGATATCGCTACCTTCAGCTTCAAACAAATTAGATTCTAAGGCTCCTTTATGAACTAAAGAAATCAAAGCATTTCCATCAATATTGGCTGAATGCTCAATTACACAATGCGGCACCTAAATCTCCTGTAAACATAACGCTTGCATTAAGCGGCGCAAATTAGTTGGCTAAAATTGGTGAGGCACGAACCACAGCCAACTCTTTTGTGTCCGACTTGAATGCCCTTGTTAGGCGCAATACACTCCTAAATTATTTTTACATAAAAATCCCTATATCCGCCAGAGACAGATATTTATAGTTTTTTAAGTCGCTGAATTCTCAATTGAGCATCTTCATAGGCACTATCAATCTGTAAAGCTTGATTATAATAATTAATAGCTAAATGATTATCCCCCATAGATTCACTAATTTGTCCCATCCAAAAATAAGCATTTTCATCTTGTGGCTTTATATTTAAATATAATTTAAAATCGTCTAATGCTGCAGTATTGTCATCCAACTTCCATTTTGCAATAGCTCTTTGCCAGATAGTATTTGCAGCATTGGGCTTTCGCATAATTGCTTCATCAAAATCATTTATTGCTTCAATAAAATTTCCAGTTTTATACTTCGCATAACCTCTTTTTGCATAGGCATACGGTGGTTCTGGAAATAAAACAATTACTTGATCATACAAGGAAATACAATCATAAAACTCAATATTATCAGCATTCATTAATTTTTTAATAGCATCCTCAGAATAGCCTTCATACATTTTATTGGTAGTCTTCATCTATTTGCTCCTTTGTTCTATCTGGTTCCCCTTTTTGCTTTTTATCATGAGAATCACGTCTACCCTGCTTACCATCTCTTTTTTCTTTATTTTTTGCTTTTGAGTTAACATAATCTTCTGAAGCTGGCTCTCCTGCTTCACCAAACTTTTCTTCTTTCGCTTTATCTTTTTGTTTTTTTCGGCGATCCTTAGCTTTTTCTTTTTTCTTACCATCTACAGAAGAATCATCAGTTAGTTCATTGTAAGCAATAACACCTAATACACCAAGAGTGGCTCCAATTACACCGCCAACAACTGCACCAACGGGACAAGCTGGTCCTGTCATAGCACAACCAAGTGCAGCTCCGGCTACTGGATTTCGCCCATCTGGATCGGTATATTTATAAGGGTTATTATTAGCATAAGCATAACGATTGAAGCCTTGCACATTACCTTTTTTCAAATGTTGCTGTGCTGTAACAGGATCAGCCGATACAAATCGGGCGACAGCCTGATTTGTTATAAAACTCAGACTTATAGTGAATATGAGTAACATTTGCTTCCATTTAAGCATTTTTATTTTCCTTGTATTTGAATTAAAAGGTTTTGTTGTTTTATTATAGTATTTAAATAGTTATTATTATCTTTTGGGGTTGGCATTTCCCACCCCAACGCCTCTGCTTTTTTGAACCAATAAATGTTTTGCTGGTACAAATGATTCATTTAATAGCATAGCCATTACTGCTACTACTTTCTTTTTATTCAGCGGTTGTAAGTAAACCTTGTTTTTAATAGCTAGATTACTTATAGAAAAATCTTTCTTATACGCATCATTTGAAATGGGTAGACCTTTATCGGTGGTTTCTAAATTTATATATTGACCTGTGGCAGGATTTTTTAATTTGACAAAAACATGTAATGGCGCGATTGATAAAGTAACATCAAGCCCAATTTTGTTTGCTAATATTGCGTATAAAATTGGCATTGAAACACAATTGCCTTTTTTACTTTTAAGGTAAGTTGAAAGCAATTTACTATTTAAATTTTGTCCCAAAGGATCATCAAGGTCGTATTGAAAAGGTTTGAAGTTATTCCAGTAACCTGCTTCATATAAAAAAGCACTTAATGAAAAAGCTTTATCTAATGGCTTTAAATCTGGGTTCAGCCCAGATTTAATTGTATTTACCATCTTTTTAATTTCAGCTAAAGCAACCGTAATATCAGTATTTGGATCAACTAATTTATCTATAGTCAGCTTTTCTTTTGCTAAATCAATATCTTTATCTGGATTATTTAAGATATTTTCAATAACTTTAATGGCACTCGTTGCACTGTCTTCAGCAAATGCAATTTGCACTTGAGCAACAATAAACACTAGATAAAAAAATATTTTCAATTAGACTCCAATATTTGATGATTTTGCCAGACTTCGCTTTGCGCCTAACGCCCCAATAAGAGGCAAATGATAGTTGGTTAAAATAAGCGAGGCACGAGCAAAAAACCAACTGTTATTTGTCCTGCTTGATTGGCTTGTTATGTTTTTGATTAACAAACTATTAATTAGAAAACACCATGGATGAATTAAAGCAAAATATAGGCTCTAAATCTAGGTATGGTTCTGAAACCCAGCATTGGGATCTAAATTGTTCATAAACATCTCTAAACGGAGAAACTATTAATTCACTTTCATCCAACATGATTTTAGAAAAATCAGTAGATTTAATAACAATATAAACATATTCAAACTCTTCGTCTTTCTCATAAAACACCGAATCCCAAAAATAGCCTTTTTGATCCATTTCACTTTTTGGGAATTCAATATTTTCGCGCATATAAGGTATTAATTGATTTAGCTGAACGCGAGAATTGAAATACAGTTTTATTTTTAATAGTTTAGATTCCACTCAGACCTCAAAAAAACATAACGCCACATTAAGCGGCAAATGATAGTTGGCTAAAATAGCGAGGAACGAGCAAAAGCCAACTGTTATTTGTCCGTTTGAATGCCTTGTTAGTTGAATTGTCACTGTAATTGCC
>JAESPR010000043.1 GCA_016765685.1 Colwellia sp.
GACCATAGTTTCTGTGATCTATTGACCATAGCGGTTTGATCTATTGACCATTCACTTTCAAGTGAGCTTGTGGATTTTTGGTTGGATTTTAATTATTTTTATTTTTTAATTTCGTGCGGAATGCGGGTTGATAACAAAACCTTGCGTCATTTCGTACAACAAGCATTGAATCGTGGTGAAGCATATCATCAACTAAGAAAAGCTATTGCTTCAGTTAACGGAAATCAATTCAGAGGAGGAAATGACTATCAAATTGAACAATGGAATGATTGTGCACGTTTAATCGCAAATTGTATTATTTACTATAATTCAGCATTATTATCGTCTTTAGTTGAGAAATTTGAAAAAGATAAAAATCAGGATGCGGTAGATATGCTGATTAACTTATCTCCCGTAGCGTGGGCACATATTCAACTTGCCGGAAATTACAATTTTGGCGAGCAAACTGAAATATTCAACCTAGAAATGATGCTAGAGCATGTTGATCCACTAATCAATAACAAGGAAAATAAATAATAACGCAGGCTAACAAAATGATTTATAACAGTTTGTTTTTGCGTTAATTATACGATTAGACTGAACTTTTCGAGGAAATGGGCGCGATACCCCTTTAAGGTGCGCTCAACTACATGTGCCTGATCCAAAGTCAGAAAGAGATGCCATGATTGCAGCTACATCATTAGTTAATGGCTTTACAATAGTCAGTAGAAATGAAAAAGACTTTAAACATATTAATATCAAACTAATCAACCCTTGGTTGTAGAAGAGTAAACATTCAAGATCAGTTATTGCACGCACAAGCTAATTGGCCATTATTTTGTCGCCATTCTACGTATTCCTGACCAGCGTCACAGCGCATGTTGCGACACTGTGCTTCACTATAACCAACCGGAATACCTGTTGTCGCGGTTACCGCACTTGCTTTAAGCTGTTCTTTCAATGTTGTTGAACTACAAGCCGTTAGCATTAACGGCAACAATAACCATACTAATTTTTTCATAAATTTCCTTATAAAATACTATAATTATTAAAGTCTTTTAATTCACTTAAGAAACACTTTTTTCAATCGTTCTAGCTGAGCTAAGTCATCGGTATTTAATTTGCCTAACCGCAACCATTCAACCAAACTTTGCGATAAATCAATATTTGTACCCGATAACATTTGCTCTTGCATTAAACTTACCTGAACCGCCATACGCTGTTGAGCAAGTTCAACCGGTGACTCTACTTTGGCCAAAATCTCAATGGCTAAGGTTTTATCAGCGCGTATTTCATTATTTGCATGAGCAGACAGCGAATATTGCTCTACTAGGCGTTTTTGCCAAAAGCTCGTAAGGCTTTGATATTTATCATCAGAAGTAATATTTTCTGGTGAGCTATTAAACTCACCTTGCGCCATCTTATCTAATAAACTAAACAGACATTGCCAACTTTTAGTTTCTTGTTCGACTTTAATTTGTACCATTTGTTCCGTCAATTGTTTAATAAAGGCTTCAATCGCACTAGCCACTGATTTGAGCACTGGTTTATTAACAAGAACTTGGCTTAACAATTCCTCTGCTTGCGCTTTTGCATTAAGCAGAGGATTTTTTTCTACACTCGTATTATTGTCAACAATACTTGCTTTAATATCGTTAAGCGTTTGCTTAAAGTTTGCGGTTAATTCGTCTAACGCGGTTTTTTGATCAGATTTAGCTTGCTCACGTTTAGCAAATACTTGGTCATTAATAGTTCTAAATTTTTGCCATAATTTTGATTCTTGATGAGTGCCAGCAAAACCTATTTCACGCCATAATTGCTGCAGTTTTTTTATGCTGTCAATAGCATGATAAACATCCTCAACGGTTAATTGTTGCTCTGCTTTAGCTATTAACGCTTGTTTAGCAGTATTATTAGCCTGATGAAAATCATTAATCACCTTACTAATGGGTTGTATGGTGTTTTTAAATTGTTTGAACAATTTTTGATATTGCTGCCTATCAACTTCACCCGCTTG
Source organism: Colwellia sp. (assembly GCA_016765685.1). GTDB lineage: Bacteria > Pseudomonadota > Gammaproteobacteria > Enterobacterales > Alteromonadaceae > Colwellia. The sequence goes on from JAESPR010000043.1 coordinate 1,997, forward strand.
TTGCCAACGTTGTTGTAGTTTATTTAATTGTGCATCAAGCGCTTTAAAGTCTATCGGTGAACTGTCAACATCGGTTGTTTTTACTGAGCTAGCAAGCTTGGCAGCATGCTCAAGTATTAGATTACGAGTCACTAAATGTTGTGCTCGACATTTTTCTTGCTCGGCATAAAACAAACGACATGGCGCGAAAGCCTGCTCACAAGCAAGATTAAATTGATCGTTCAGCTCTTTTTCTAAGCCTTCTTCGGCATGGCCTAATGAATTCCAAGTTTTGCGGTATTGCTTAACTTGGTCAGCTTGCTCGTTAGGATTATCCAATGGTAGTGTCACTAACGATGTGATTTTAGCAAGTAGTTCTTGTTTGCGCGGCGTGGCAATATAATGTTCCCAATCACTCACCTCGGCCATTTTTTCGCTAACGTTATCAAAATCACGTTGTAATTGCTGTTGCTGATGAGGCGATAACAAGACTATTACTTGGTTAACACCTTTGAACAAACCGAAACATACTTTGTATTTGCCACTGCTAAGTAAACGTTTCAAATCGTTCAGCTTTTTCTTAGTTTGTCCAAATAATTGCTTTTGCTCTAGCTGCCAAGGTTTTAAGCCGTTGCGCCACAACTGAGTGATTTCTTTATGGGCATCTTTTATCGACTGAGGTAAAATACCACAGGCTTTTTGATCAACCACTTTCCACTTGTCAAGCCAATCATAATAGGTTTGCTGGCGATCATTTAACTCATTTAATGTTTGCGGTAGGGCTAATTGTGAAATATGTGAAATAAGATAGGTTGCTTCACTCACCGACTGAGCAATTTCAGGTAATTGCGTTAAACGTTGTTCTAATTGAGTGACTTTCGATAAAAAACCCGTTTTTTCGTTATTACTCAATACACTAGCGGTTAATCTTTCACTAAACAGACTGAGCTTAGATAAAAAATCTTGTGCTTCAATAGTTTCATCTTCGAAGACAGCCGTGATAATTTCTTGATTAAACGCCGTCATCGTTTCATTAAAATCGTTTTTTGCACTTTCTTTATCCGTTACTAATTGCGCAGCAATATTAGCTTGTTGATAGCTTTCAGCTTTAGATGCAAATAACTGCGTCAATTGCGCGGTTATTTTGTCATACTTATCTAATAATGTTTGCTGATCGTCTGCACTTAAACAACTTGTTTGGGGCAAATTGTGTTGCCACTCTGCGACCAAACTAGCTTTCTTAGCTAGATATTGCGGGTAATCGATAAGGTCCTTTAATGCCAACAATTTGGATAATAATAGCTGGCTTTGTTTTAACACTCTTTTTGGCTGCTCTTGTTGTTCAATCAGTTGAACTAATCGGTCATTGATTAATTGCATCACTTCATCATCAACTGCTTTTTTACTCAACTTGATTAATATGTTTTTATCGTTTAAATCAGCTAATTCAAGGGATAATAACTGTTTCTGTACGGAAGCTATTTGTTTGTTAGCAAAAATTTGTAACAAGAACTGGGCGGTATTTCTTTTTTGCACCAATGCTTCAAACAAACTGATAACTAATGTGGGGGCTATTTCGTGTTCAAGCCAATATTTTAATAAGGGTAAATCACGAGGTTCGCTTTTTAGCACCGTGAGTAAAAAAACGTGCTTTTGCGCGTCAGTTAACCGTATTTCATGCTTATTGGCTAAAATGGCGTGCACCTGCACCGCAGCAAATTCTTGCACTGCTTTATTGTTGTTGCTGTTACTCGTATTAAAGTAGTCATCAAAACTGCTCAATTTTAACAATACAGCACGACGTACCAGTTCACTTTTATCTTTATTAAGCAACGACAATAAAATATTTTTATCGTCATTGTTATCAAGAGTTAATTGTTCATTTATGGCAGCAATACGTACATTGCTATCTTTATGCTGCCAGCTGTTTTTATTCTTAAACATATTGAAAATCATGGGAATTATTTTTATTTGATTAAAGGTTAATGGAGTATTTATCTAAACTAGCGCAAATTATAAATTAGTAAAGTGCGCAATATCACTGTTGCTTGTTTTTTTAATTGTTTTGTCGTTATTATCGATACTTGGTTTAACACAAGGGATAATAGCTTTGTTTTGGACTGCACTAGAAAACTGCGCTTTAAATTGGCGTTTATTTTTATGTACCATTTTACCATCACTACCTATGGTTAACATTTCATCACTATCTAAATGCCGTGCTTGATAAGCCATAATTAATTGCAATGCCGTATCACGCTGGGCTTGGTCAACCGGTGTGCCTTCTGGCCATTTTCCGGTTTCAGCCGCACCTTTTAAACGTAAATACAGTGCTTTAGGCATATTTTCTATGGTGCTAGCCAAATTCATCAGTGTTTTTCCTATTTTTGGCGTTTAAAAAGAAGCAATCTAACACGAATAACAAGGTACAGTATAAAACCAACAACAGTGCTTGCCATTGCTAAGCTATGCTGCCAAGTACCCTGTTCAACATTGTCCCAAAACATAAACAAAAAACCGCCGCAAAATAATAACATCGCAATAAACGAGTAATTCATCAAACGCTGCGCTTGGTTGATACGACTAGCATGATTTAAACTGGCAATTTTGTCACGGTCTAATGCCTGTAAAGACAAACCGCAGTGGCTACATGCTTTAGCTTTATCTGATATTTTCTTTTTGCAATTAGGACAACTAATAACTGCCATTTAACTTAACTTCTGTAGAGCGGTAAATTGCAATTATTCTACCCTTTTTCAGGCAAAAAAAAACGTCCTTAAGAACGTTTTTTACGATTAATATTAACTTAAATTGCGTTAAGCACTATTAGTCTCATTATTTTTTGCTTTTGCTAAACGTTCTTCCCAGAAGGTAGCTTTTTCAATACCTAACTTTTTAGGATCAAAAGTATACTTTTCAACACCCTCTTTTTGCTGTTGTTCGTAATCTTTTAGCGCTTTAATGGCTGGTTTTGACATAAAGAAGATTATGATAATACCAATGATATTTAACCAAGCCATAATACCAACACCAATATCACCTAACCCCCAAGCTATATTGGCCGCTTTCACTGTGCCATAAAAGGTTGCGCTCATTAAAACAACTTTAAGTAAGAAAATACCACCCGGCAACTTTAAAGTTCGTTTGATATAATAAATGTTGTTTTCTGCGATAAAGTAATAAGCCAATAAAGTGGTAAAAGCAAAGAAGAACAAGGCTACTGCAACAAAAGGTTTACCAACACCGGTAAAGACACTTTCAACGGCCATTTGCGTAAAAGCGGGGCCGTTCGCAACCACATCATTGGCAATATTTTGTACGATAAAAGCATCACCTACACCGTGGACATTATATGTGCCGGTAATAATAATCATAAACGCGGTGGCTGAACAAACAAATAAGGTATCAATATAAACAGAAAAAGCTTGCACTAAGCCTTGCTGTGCAGGGTGATCAACTTCTGCTGCCGCTGCTGCGTGAGGCCCCGTACCTTGCCCCGCCTCATTTGAATAAACACCTCGTTTAACACCCCAACCTATGGCCGCACCAACGCCCGCCATGGGGGTGAAAGCATCACCAATAATCATCATAAAAGCTTTAGGTAGTTCAGATATATTCATACCGATAATAACTAAAGAGATTAAAATATAAGCTAAGGCCATAAACGGTACGACTACTTGGGTGAAATTAGCAATACGTTTAATACCACCAAAAATAATAAAACCAAGTAATAATACAATGCCGATGGCGGTATAAAGTTTGGCATAGCTAATGACACCAATAACCGTGTCAATGCTACCTGTGTTTGAAAATACCTGTTCTACTGCGGTACCAATAGTATTTGATTGCACTGTCGGTAATAAAATACCGGTGGCAATAATAGTGGCAATGGCGAAAGTCCACGCGTACCATTTTTGCCCCATCGCTTTTTCAATATAATAAGCGGGACCACCATGGTATTTACCGTCATGTTCTTCTTTATATATTTGCGCATTGGTTGATTCAATATATGCCGTTGCCGCACCAAAAAAGGCGACTATCCACATCCAAAATACAGCGCCGGGACCACCAAAACCAATAGCAGCAGCAACACCGGCAATGTTACCGGCACCAACACGGCCTGATAAAGACACAGCTAACGCTTGAAAAGAGGATATGCCTTGTTCCGAGCTTTTACCGGACAGTAATAAACGCCACATTTCACTAAACTGACGCACTTGCACAAATCGAGTTAACACGGTGAAAAATAAACCTGCGCCTAAGCACAAATAAATTAACGCACTACTCCAGATATAACCGTTAATAGTATTGACTAAGTCTTGCACTTATATTTCCTCTCTTATTGTTATATACCCAAACCACTTCAAACTGCATGATTCAGTTGGAATTAGAAACGTATTAGGCAAGGCATTGATTGTAGAGAATGGTTGTTCCCTTGTCAAAATCAATAACGTAGCATAAAAC
>JAESPR010000006.1 GCA_016765685.1 Colwellia sp.
AAGAATGAAAGATTTTGATATAAGCATACAAAATGCAAAGGTTAAATCATGAAACAAATCAAACAAGTACTAACCCGCTACAAGTCACAGTATGCAGCAGCAAAGGCTAACGAGGTCACAGCTACCCAGCTGGATAGATTAATTCTGGTCGGCGCTCTAGTGGATGATGAGGGGCAGGTTTGGATTAAATCTAAAACTGTTCTGATTGACTGTGTAACCGGCAAGCCACGCCCTTAATGAATAGGTGAGAATGATGAAGCAGCAAAAACCTACCCATCCGCCAAAGACTAATGATCCGGTAAAATATCATTGTCACGACTCCTGTAACGCTTGCGGTGGGGTAAATGAAATAAATGTAACGGCGAGCTGCGGCGGCCATATGGAAGAAGCAAAGACAAAATGCAAGACTTGCGGCCATGAGGATTATTGGGCGCATGGATTCTTTGAAGGATCGGAAGAAGTTGAAAGCAAATGCAGAACCTATAGCTTTACCTAACCCCAGCCTGACTAACGCCCTTAATTGGGCTTTTTATTACTTGACCTATCAGATACTTATGCGTATTGTTTATGGGTACCAATCAGAGGATATTAGAATGTTTTTACCAGAATATAACAGCACCCAGTTACAGCGAGATGCCAAAGTGGTTTTTGATGCAGCATCTAAAGAACCAATTATCATTACACGACAATGCAGCGATGGAACTGTAATGATGAGCAAGAAAGAATACGCGAAGTTAGTTAAAGCAGCAGAGAAATAAACCCTGCGCAAACAGGGCATTAAATAACACAACGAGGTAATTATATCATGAAGTGGTTTAAGCATGAAGCAACAGCAAACATGGACGCAAAACTACAAGAGGTTTTGCTTGATTATGGCCTAGAGGGTTATGGTCTTTACTGGTACTGCCTAGAGCTAATAGCAGGCAATGTAGAAGCCGATAAGCTTACTTTTGAACTAGAGCATGACGCTCGAATTATTGCCAGAAATACAGGGTCTAGCGTCCAGCGTGTTGAGGAAATGATGGGTAGATTTGCATCGCTTGGATTATTTGAAAGTGCTAACGGGGTTATAACCTGCTTAAAACTTGCGAAAGTTAGTGATGATTACACTTCCAAGATGGTTAGACTAAAAGGAACGCAAGTCATTGATTCTAAAGAAGTCCTACAAAGTCCGACAAACTCCGAGAAAGACCCTCTAGATAAGACTAGATTAGATAAGATTAAACAAGATAAAGAACCTGCTAAAGCAGAAAAGAAGTTAACCAAGGCTGAGTTATTATTTAATAAAGTTAGATTAAATAAAGATAAGTATCCAGAATTGAACCTAGTTTGTGATGAGCTATTAACCGAGTGGTCAAAGCTTAGATGCAAAAAAGGCGCTAGCGATTCAGAAAGAGCGCTGCTTAGAATTGAATCTACACTTTATGAACTTAAATACTCTCATGACATTCACCCGGGTTGGGCCATTAGTAAGCAGTGTGATGCTGGATGGACTTCAGTTGAGGTTGATTATTTTGTTAAAGGCAATTCAAACACTGGCCAACAAGTTGCTTTACCTAGTAAATCACTTGATGAAGAATTACGGAGAGCTTTCTGATGAATAAGGTTAAAAAGAATTGCAGACATTGCATTCACTTGGAATATGAGCACGATGACCGTGAATATTCTAATGTTGGTGGTTACTATATTTGCGCTAAGCGAGAAGAAACCGAAAAACTAACAAATAATCTAGCAAAGGATAGTTACCTAGATAAATCTAAAATATGCTGCGAGACATTATCATGAATAACGAACTATTCGCTGCTGAACTGATTAAACAGTTTTCTGGAATCTGGCCAAGCCTTCGAGCCACGATGCGACCTGAAGACGTTTTGCAATATCAAGTACAAATGATCAAGGCATTGACAGAAACAGGATTAAACACCCCTGAGGCTATTCAACAAGGCTTTCGCAAGGCAAGAACCGAAGGCGGTCAATACTTGCCGTCTGTGCCTGAGTTTGTCCGGTGGTGCAAGGTTGTCCATGTAGAACCATCGCATAAACTTCTACCTCGATTAGAAAAGACCGAAGCCACGCCTGAGCAAAAAGCCAAGTTCATTGCAGAATTAACCGCGGTCGCAAAAGGAATTAGATAATGTCCATGTTAAACAACCCAGAATGTCAGGTATTGGGCGCGCTAATTTACGATGCCTCGTATGTTTTCCAGATCCAAGAAGCATTAAGCGAAGAAGACTTTTCCAGTAAAAAACATCAGTCGATTTACAAGGCGATTATAAATCTAGGTGAGAAAGGTGATGTATTCACAATCTCTGAGGAGCTAGGAAACTCAGACGGATATGGCGCTGACTTAGCATACTTGGCCGAATTATCAGACTGCTGCGTAACCCCCAAGAATGTAATGGCATACGCTCAGTCAGTTATCGAGTCAGGACGACAGCGAAAGATTCGTTTAATCGGCCAAATGATTCTCGAAAGTCAGGAATCCAAGGAAAAGTCAGCAGTCATTCTAGACAAGCTAGGAGAGGCGCTAAACCTAATCGGCACTACTGATATCAGAAACACTCAAACGACGCTTAATGATGCCTTAAAATTAGTTGTAGAGCAGGTTTCTGAGCGAATGGAGGGAAAGAACGAAGTTTATAAGACGGGTTTTGTAGAATTAGATGAATATATGCCTTTTGAAGCTGGCGGTTTGTACTTCCTTGGCGGCCTATCTGGTATGGGCAAAACTACCTTATTACAAAGTTTCTTAGAGACTCAGATATTTAATGGAATTCCTTCTTACTTCAATTCTGCTGAAATGTCAGCCGCCCAGGTAGCTAAACGATTCCTACAATCTGCCGCATCAATTAAAAGTAGTTTCTTTAAGGATCCCACCAAGCACATGGATACAGAAACCGGTCAAAGCATGACGGCGGGCTTACTTAAACTGAAAGACCGCAGCTTAATGATAGATGATGAGCAGGGTTTAAATGTTAGTCAGCTAAAGGTTAGGGCACGTAATTGGATAAGCTCTCAAACAAGCTACCAAGAGAATGGCAAGGCTATGCTGGTAGTTGATTACATTCAGCTAATGGATTACGACCACCGCGCATCTGCAAGCTCTCTAGGTAAGATTAGTAAAGAGCTTCGAGCGTTAGCCAAGGAAATGGGTATTCCGGTTATTATTCTTGGCCAGTTAAACAACGATTACAAAACCCGTCAGGACAAGCGCCCAATACCTTCGGACATTGCTGGATCAAGTGAGATTTACAAAGATTGTGACGGCGTTATCTTCTGCTACCGCGACGTTGTGTTCAATCCTGACACTCAAGACAAGGACATTATGGAGATCATCTGTGGAAAGAACCGTGATGGTGCACAAGGAACAGTCCGAACGATTGCAGAAATGCAGTACTTCCGCGTGAAAGATTTACCGTCTAATTTTAATTATCAATAATCACTGGACTTAATGATTTAAAACGCTAATATAGGCTTATCAATTACGAGAGGTGGAAGGTTATGAGCTTAGCAACCAACAAGTTAGATTTTGAAAAAGCACTTGATGAAATGAAATCGCATATCGAGGCGCTGGAGTCGTGCATTAAAGACGAGATAATGAGCACTCTTACAAAAGTGATTGATGAGTATGAGATTCACTACAAGTCAGATGTAGAAGAATTGATTGATGTTTGTGAATCCATTAATAAATAAGAGGTAGGGAATTATGAGTAACGCAGATAACGAAGCTGCCTGTGATGAATGCGGTGATATGGGATATATATTAATTGGCTGCTGCTCTGGTCATATGTGCGGGTGCAGAGGGTTGCCGGTTGATTGTGAACATTGCTTATCATGCAATCCTGATGGCGATAAAGAGCCGTCTGATCAAGCAAAGAAAGACTGGCCGTGGTTCTTTGCATCCGAAGAAGAGCAAGCCCTACTCAAGCAGCTAGAAGGTGAATCCAATGAGTGATATTAATAGTGAGTTATTACGATCAGCTGCTCGTGAGTTGTGCTCGTATATTGATGATGCCAATGGAATTCTAGAGCGAGGCATTAGCTGTACAGATGAGACTCCGCCAGATTATCACGACCATCAGACTTGCTGCGAACTAGACAAGGCTGCTGATTATATGGACACCCTGGTTGCTCAAGTGGCTGAGTTGCGCGGCCGTCTTAATGACTGCGTTAATGATTACATTAAGCATGACAAAGGGGATCTTACACCCTCGGTATTTCACCGGTCCGCCATGGCTCTAGAGGAGGTTG
>JAESPR010000109.1 GCA_016765685.1 Colwellia sp.
CTGATTGAGCGCCAGCGGCAGCTTCTTGAACTTCAGCAACAATTGCTTTTTTGTCATCAAGATTGATAGCCATTGGCTTTAACTCCTGGTTCAAACCGGTAAAAGTACCGGTATTTACAATCCCTACCTGATAGTAATCTATCAAATAGGCCATTACGGCGAGGACCAGAATTTAAGGAAAAATATCTGGGTAATCACCATCTACGTAGGAGATTAAGCGACCTTCGACAGTTGAAAGCTACAAGTTGAAAGCTACAAGGAATACTTGCCGCTTCTAACTTTTATACTTATAACTGCGATAGCCGCACCTACGGTCTTGGACGGGGGTGGTATTATTTGTTGCCTAAAAGACAGCGAATAACACAACTCCTACCAAAATTTAAGGGGCGAAATTATAGATTATAATTTCGCCCTTGTAAAGGTTCAACAATAGAAATCTTACCTTTTTACCACTAAGCCTGCGTTAAGCTTGCTTGGTTAACGGCAACGCCGGCACCCATAGTAGTAGAAAGAGAAATTTTCTTAATATATTGACCTTTAGCATTAGCAGGCTTAGCTTTCTTAAGCGCTTCTAATAAAAACTCTAAATTTTCTTGCAAGTGTGCAGCGTCGAAATCAGCTTTACCAATAGTAGAATGGATGATGCCGTTCTTGTCATTGCGGTAACGAACTTGACCAGACTTGGCGTTTTTAACCGCGCCAGCTACGTCAGGAGTTACTGTGCCAACTTTAGGGTTAGGCATTAAACCACGTGGGCCTAAAATTTGACCTAGTTGACCAACAACACGCATTGCGTCAGGAGAAGCAATAACAACATCAAAGTTCATTTCGCCTTTCTTAACTAATTCTGCTAAGTCTTCCATACCAACAATGTCAGCACCGGCTTCTTTAGCTTTTTCTGCGTTTGCACCTTGGGTAAATACAGCAACACGAACATCACGGCCAGTACCATTGGGCAATACTGACGCACCACGTACGTTTTGATCTGATTTACGAGCGTCGATACCAAGGTTTACAGCAACATCTACGCTTTCACGGAACTTTGCTGTAGCAAATTCTTTTAATAAAGAAACTGCTTCACTGATATCGTATTCTTTGGTTACGTCTACTTTTTCACGGATAAGACGAGCGCGTTTTGATAATTTAGCCATTGATTAGTCCTCTACCACTAAACCCATTGAACGAGCACTGCCCGCAATGGTACGCACTGCAGCTTCCATAGAACCAGCAGTAAGATCAGGTTCTTTCATCTTAACAATTTCTTCAAGCTGGGCTGTAGTTACGCTGCCCACTTTGTCAGTGTTAGGACGGCCAGAGCCACTTTTTACGCCAGCTGCTTTTTTCAATAAGTAAGAAGCAGGTGGAGTTTTTGTTTCGAAAGTAAACGAGCGGTCATTATAAACAGTAATTACTACTGGAACCGGAGCGCCTTTTTCTAAAGAATCTGTTTTGGCGTTAAACGCTTTACAGAATTCCATAATGTTAACGCCATGTTGACCTAATGCAGGACCAACTGGCGGTGACGGGTTAGCTGCACCAGCAGCTACTTGTAGCTTAATTAAAGCTTGGACTTTTTTAGCCATTGTAAAATACCTTTATTGTGGGTAATTAACGCTAGTCACCGCGTAAGCAGCTTTCGCTTCCCTGTTTACTAAATTACCTATTTCCCACAAATAACATGTAAAAAAGGCATATTTAGGCCGCACTAAAAAAACGCGGCAGCGGATTATATATTAATCAATAGTTAAGTTACAAGATCTTTTTAGTTCTTAAACAAAAAGCTTTCATAAAAAACTGGCACAAAAAAACCAAGATTTATTCTTGGCTTTTTTGTGTTTTACTTATCACTTGAAGCTTTAAACTGAAAACGTTTGTTAGCTACCTTTCTCAACTTGACCAAACTCTAGATCAACAGGAGTTGAACGACCAAAGATAAGCACGGATACTTTAATACGGTTTTTATCGTAATCTAATTCTTCAACCACACCATTGAAATCAGCAAATGGTCCATCAATAACACGAATAACTTCACCTGGTTCAAACAAGGTTTTAGGTTTAGGCTTATCCGTATCAGCTAAGCGCTGTAAAATACGATCCGCTTCTTTTTGCGTAATAGGTGCTGGACGCTCTTTAGTGCCACCAATAAAGCCAAGTACGCGTGGTACGCTTTTAACTAAATGCCATGATTCATCATCCAGTTCCATATGAACTAACACATAACCTGGAAAGAATTTACGAGAGCTTTTGCGTTTTTGACCGGCACGCATTTCAACAATTTCTTCTGTTGGCACTAAAATTTCGCCAAATTTTTCTTGTAAACCGTGAATTTCAATATGCTCTACTAAGGTTTTTTGCACACGCCCTTCATAACCAGAAAAAGCTTGCACTACATACCATCTTAGTTTGGGGTTTTGGTTAACAATTTTTTCTTCGGTTTCTTCTGCTTCACTACCGTCAACAGAGTCTTCAATAAAATCTTTAGCCATTATAATACCTTCATACCTGTAACTAAGCCAACTAACCAAAACAGCATAGAGTCTAGACCCCACAGCAACAATGACATTAATAAGGTTACCAACAACACAATACCTGTGGTTTGTATAGCTTCTTGGCGCGTTGGCCAAACGACTTTGCGTATTTCAGTACGTGATTCTTTTGCAAATGCAACCGCAGTACGCCCTTTTAAGGTTTGCATCGCTATTAAACCCGAAATACCCACAGCAACCACTACACCAATAGCGCGTAATAATACTGACTCTTGACCGTAATAATAGTTACCACCGATAGCTGCAGCTAATAATAAGACAACAATGCCCCACTTTAAGCTATCTAGAGAGTTGCTTGGTTGCTCTTCTGTACTTGCATTCATATTTCTATTCCGTAATTATCATCTAATTTGAAACTACTAGAGACGCGCTTATCGCGAAACCTCTATCAAAATGGCAGGGGTGGAGAGACTCGAACTCCCAACCATCGGTTTTGGAGACCGCTGTTCTACCAATTGGAACTACACCCCTACAATACTCTAGCTAGTAATACTGACTAAAGTAATAGTTACACTTGTCGGGTGAATCTTAGTTTTTTAGGGAATTAAGAGATACTCGAGAAGTGAGGCGCTATTATACTCAGCCAAGCATATTACTCAAGGAATATTTGAAATTTATGTCTTTCGAGAAATTTCAGGCGAAAGATATTACTATCAAATTTGTAGCAGCAACACCGACCTACAAAAATCAAAAAAGGTCGCTCTAATTAACTCAGAAAACGACCTTTTATTACTCTCTTATTAGAAAGTATTTCAATAGACAGTATTGATAGATTAATTTGATGCTAGATGCAGGGTTAGCAAAGCGGAAGCACGGAGTTGACGTTAGTCAATGAGTACTTCCAATGCCGCTA
>JAESPR010000044.1 GCA_016765685.1 Colwellia sp.
AATGAGCGGCAAGTTGAAATGAAAGTGTTCCTTGCTAATCCACATGTTGCCATGGATACCAATCACCTTGAACGGGCATTACGTGTCATCCCCATGGGACGAAAAAATTATCTTTTTTGTTGGAGTGAATTAGGTGCCGAGCAGTTAGGTATTTTACAAAGTTTACTCGTTACTTGCCGATTACAGGAAATTAACCCCTACCATTACCTTGTCGATGTATTGCAACGTGTCGGCATGCACCCCGCGTCAAAAGTTGAAGAGTTAACGCCTCGAATATGGAAAGAAAGATTCACGGATAATTTTTTAACATCAGATCTAGCTTGAATGGGGTGATCTAACCCCAGAATGATCGCTTACAATAAACTAACCATTACCACCCAAATCAGGATGAATAAAAAACAGTTATTCATCCTCTCTCAACATTCCTGTATAATAGCCACCATATAAAATCGCATCAAAACAAGTAAAACCACTATGTCAGTCAAACAATACAACCCAAAACAAACAACAACGCTTGAAACACCAGTTAAAATCATTGAAGAACAACTTCAAGCCTCAAATACACTCAAGCAATACTCAGAACGCGCTGTGAGTATAGGGTTCATAAGTCTCGGCTGTCCAAAAAATCTAGTCGACTCAGAGCGAATTCTTACCCAACTTCGCACCGAAGGTTATGATGTCACTAATAGCTACGACGATGCAGAACTAGTTATTGTAAATACTTGTGGTTTCATTGATTCAGCAGTAAAAGAGTCGTTAGATACTATCGGTGAAGCATTAGCAGAAAATGGTAGGGTATTAGTTACAGGTTGTTTAGGCGCAAGAAAAGATGAAATTATTGAACTACACCCTAATGTTTTAGGCGTAACTGGCCCACATGCTTATGCTGAAGTTCTATCACAAGTTCATAAGCATGTTGCTAAACCTGTGCATAATCCATTTATTGATTTAATTCCTCCTCAAGGCGTTAAACTTACGCCTAAGCATTATGCTTATTTAAAAATATCAGAAGGCTGTAACCATCGTTGTACTTTCTGCATCATCCCGTCAATGCGTGGCGATTTAGACTCTCGTCCTGTGGGAGATGTATTAGGTGAAGCACAACGATTAGTTAAAGCTGGCGTTAAAGAATTGCTAGTAATCTCTCAAGATACTTCAGCTTATGGTGTTGATGTTAAGCATAAACTTGATTTTTATGAAGGTATGCCTGTAAAAACTCACATGCAGCAATTATGTGAAGAGCTAGCGAAGCAGGGCGTTTGGATACGCTTACATTATGTTTATCCCTATCCACATGTGGATAAAATTATTCCATTGATGGCTGAAGGAAAAATTCTCCCGTATTTGGATATTCCGTTTCAACATGCCAATAAACGTATTCTTAAGTTAATGAAACGTCCTGGTAGCTCAGATAGAGTGTTAGAACGCATTGCAAAATGGCGAGAGATTTGTCCTGAATTAGTTATTCGTTCAACGTTTATTGTTGGTTTTCCGGGTGAAACAGAAGAAGAATTTGAAGAGTTACTTTCATTCTTGGAAGAAGCACAATTAGACCGTGTGGGGTGTTTTAAATACTCGCCAGTTACCGGCGCTAAGGCTAATGATTTACCTGACCATGTATCAGATGAAGTAATGGAAGATAGACTACAACGCTTTATGACAATACAAGCGAAAATCAGTGCAGATAAATTACAAGCACGCATTGGCCAAGAATATTTAATTCTAATTGATGAAGTAAATGACCTTGGCGCAGTAGGACGTTCTTACATGGATGCACCAGAAGTTGATGGTAAGGTATATTTGTCAGATGACTTTGATGCCAAGCCCGGCGATTTAATTTGGGTACAAATTATTCATGCCGATGAACATGATGTTTGGGCTGTTCGTGTAGAAGAAGAAGAGGCTTAACTATTCAGCTTAAGTCTTACCTTGTAATATTAAGCAATAATAATTGGATTATTGCTTAATACCTTCCTCATTAAACTTTGAGTTACTAATGCTTTTATAAATTCAGTGTCATGTATGGTTGACCTAATTACATGTAAGGTATAATGTTACCTTAATTCAATAATGTAGCACCAATCCGGTCACCATATACTGCTGGGATGCTTGTCTGTAACAGTAAAGTTTAACTGTAAAAGTTACCAGAGGAAGTGAGTTTATATTGATAAATGTCAAAGAAATACTTTACCAAATGAAACAAGGAGCAACAGCACCTTATTTATGTATTGGTGATAACGATAAAAAATATGTTATTAAGCGCCAAAGGGCAGGATTTGAAGGGTGCATAAAAAAATGGTTGTTAGGAAAGCTCGGGCAATCTTTTGGATTACCCATCCCTGATTGTCAGTTAGTAAATATTGATGGTTCTTTATTGGAATATAATGATATATATCTGTCAGAAATCGGAGAAGGTACAGCCTTTGCTTCCGAATTTATAACCGACTTGCAAGAAGTGAATTATCAAAAACTAGATGATGCTTCAGTAGATATTTTGCAAGATCTTTATGTGTTTGATTATTGGATTCGTAATGCTGATCGAAACTTAACCGAGCAAGGTGGTAATCCTAACTTATTTTACAAGCAGTCTAATCTGGATTTAATCGTATTAGATCACAACTTGGCTTTTGATAATGATTTTTTAAAACAAGAACATAGTGAACTTCATGCTTGTAAAAGGTTTTGGCCAGCCCAGTTTGATTTTGAGTCCCAACAAAGATATGAAGAAAGAATGATAAATTCGTTACAGCATTGGGATGATTTAATCTCCAAAATTCCGAATGATTGGAAAGTAGAAACGACAGGTTTTGATGGTTTTATAAATGAATTAAAGCTAATATTAGATGAATACAAGACTAACTTATTTTGGGAGGAGCTAAATGACTGAATTTAAAAACAACGCACAATGCATGTATGCAGTAGTCCGTTTTATGCCATTTGCCGAAACAAGAGAGTTTGCAAATGTAGGTGTTGTTGTTATTGCACCTAAGTTTGGTATTTATGATTTTAAACTTGCACCTCAAAAATTTGGACGTGTAACTCAGTTTTTTGATGATTTAGATGGGATGGTATATAAGCATGCCATCGAAGGTTTCGAAGCTGAGCTAGAAAGAGTTAGAAATTACCTCGTTCATAATTATGTTCAAGGAAAAGACTTAGTCGAATACTTTAAAGAAATAACGAGGACTCGGGAGTCTGTTCTTCACTTCGGTGAAATAGGGACTTTGTTAACTGACAACGTTAATGTAACCGTAGATAAGTTGTATGACCGTTTAATTGGTCGAAATTTTACTGCTGGTAAAGAATATAAAGAGCAGCAAATGATCCGAGTACTGAAAAGCCAACTAACACCTAATTTACCTAAAGATGTTCGCTATACGAAACAAAATATAAAAGCAGGGATTTTTGATATTTCAATGCCCTTAGTAACAAAAATAAATTCTAATTACAGAATAATAAGACCTTTGGCATTTGAACAAAAAAATGTGCTGCAAGCTATGGAACATGGTGAAACTTGGATTAATAGACTGAAAAAGTTAATTAACTCTGAAGTGATAGAAGCAAAGAGAGCACTTTTTGCTTTTGAAAAACCACTTAATCGTAAACTTGAATTTATGAAAGTATATGAAGATGTTTATGGAGAGATTCAAAATCTTGGTGCTGTAGCAGAAGACTTCAGTGATACTTCAAACATTATAAAGTTTGCGGCTGCTGATTTATCTCCCGAAAGTGTTGAAAAAGCATTCCACTAAATATCAATATATAATTTGAAAACTATGAAAACCTAGGTATTTTACCTAGGCTTTTTAATTTGGGTGCAAATTATTCATGCAGACGAACATGATGTTTGGATGATAAATATCCTCAAATCATACGCTCTTGGCGTGCTAATTGGGAGAATCTAAATACTATTTTTGCTTACCCTGCCGATATCCGTAAGGTGATTTATACCACGAATGCTATTGAATCATTAAACAGCGTTATTAGAAAATCAGTAAAAACCAGAAAGGTATTTCCAAGTGATGATGCAGCCTTTAAAGTAGTCTACTTGGCGATTCAAGCATCGTCCAATTTTTGAAGCGGATTGAATGATGCGTACAGATAATAAGTCATATGTTTTCTCGAGTATGACAATTAACACTTTTAATGAGATACGTTCACCACATCATTTTAAAAGCTCTTCAACCGCTCTTGTTAACTGAAAATCTTCTCCTTTTAAAACCGACTCAGCCGTATTTTTAATCAAGATATCAGGTGACATATGTTGAAGCTCTAAAAATTTGTTATTCATATCAGCCACACCTAATTGTGGAATGCCAAACACTAAATCACCAGTTTGTAACATTTCCCACCATACTGCAGTACAAGTACCGGGTACTGGCATACCCACTGTTTTACCAATGTTATTTGCTTTATAGGCCATAGGAAAGCAATGTCCGTCAGAATAATTTCCTTCATTCATTACAACAATAGAGGGCTTAGTCCAACGTTTCATTGAATCTCCTTTATATTTATTACCTCGACCGTATTCCCATGTGTAATGTTTACCGCTGAGAAAGGTGACTAAGTCATCAGTTAACCAGCCACCTCGGTTAAATCGTGTATCAACAACTAAGGCGTCTTTGTTAAACCCTCTACCAAAAACATCGGAAAATACAGCGCGGTACGCTTTATCATCCATTTGAGGAATATGAACGTAAGCTAATTTTCCCTTTGACAATTTATCTACCAGTGCTCGTTTAGAGTCAACCCAGCGATGGTATAAACCTTTATATTCATTTTTTAAACTGATGGGTTTAATAACAACATCAAAAATTTTTCTATGTTTTTTAAGTGTCACCCGTGTTCGTTGTCCTGTTTTACCGTTTAGCTGTGAATAGATGTTTTGCATTTTATTTACCGCAATGCCATTTATATGGGTAATTAACGTGCCTTTATTTACTATAGAAGATGTTTTCTTAAATGGGCTATTAACTAAAATATCTTCAATCAATATGCCTTTTTGTGTAGGAGAAGCATTGTAAATAACACCTAGTGAAGCTGTTTTGGTTTGTTTGTTCGCTGGTATTCGGTATCTTCCACCGGTATGTGAAGCATTCAATTCACCAAGAAGTTCACTAATAAGGATAGCAAAGTCCCTATTGTTATTTAGTGCCGCTACTTTAGGATAATATTCCTTGTACATTTTCGGCCAATCAATACCGTGCATATTGGTATTATAAAATTTATCGTTAGTTTGACGCCAAATATGGTCAAATAAATATTGACGTTCTTGATCGGTATTAATCGTTAGGTTTGCTTGAAATTTAATATCAGTTTTTTTGTGGGTTTTATCGAGTTTGATTTTTACCAATTTACCATCAGCCCAAATAATGGCTTCATCTCCTTTTGAGGTTAACGCCAGTTGAGCTTTTTTTGCATTAAGCTTTACCGCGAGTTTGGTTGTCTTTTCCTTAAAGTCATGTAACCAAAGATCGTAGCCTTTTTCAAACTTTGCTAAGTAATACAATTTTTCATTATCTGGGGTTAACGCCATGCCAGCCAAATCTGAGGAATGCATGGTAAGACGAACGGTTCTCTCCTCAATACCATCCCAGTCAATCAATACAGGAGCCACTTTTTTCTTTTTATCTTTATCTTTTTTTGTTTTTTTATCCTTGCTTTCCTCTTTTTCTGATGCTTCTTTTTCTAGTTCGGCAAAAAGCTCTCTTTCTTCTTTGTTCAACTGAAAGTTATCAAAGGATTTTTGCGTTAAAAATAAACCCATAACATCCCAGTCTGACCCCCAACTACCATGATTTCTTCGCCCGAATCTTGAAGTAGCAAACAGTAAAACATCTTTGCTTATCCAAAGAGGGCTTGTGTCACCATAACCGGATAAAGAAATATCTTTAGGCGCAGCGGAGCCATCTGCCGGTGCTATACCTATGTTAGTAAAAGCATACATGCCGTAAGGAATAAATGAAGCTGTTATCCACTGGCTATCAGGCGACCAGTCATATTTTATATCGCCATCTGAGTAGCTATAATTTAAATTAGCATTAAAAACCGTATGACTTTTTTTCGATTTTAAGTCTAAAACCCTAATTTCATCACGTTGTTTGATGTAAGCGATTTTTTTCCCATCGGGTGAAACTTTAGGTTGAAAAGCTTCTTTTTTGCCTTTTAATAAAACCTGTTCAATAAACTTAGTAGCAGAAAAGAAATAGCGCTCGTTTTTATCACCAAGTGATGTTTGATATAAACCCCAAATGTTGTCCCTTTCAGCGGCGTAAATGAGTCCTCTGCCATCGGGAAGCCAAGTTACAGATCGCTCTTGCTCAGGCGTATGCGTTATTCTCACGGTAGAATTATAATCAACAGCGGTAACAAATATCTCACCTCTTGCAATAAAGGCTATTTCTTTACCATTGGGTGAAATAGCAAACTCAGTTGACTTTTTTGCTACATTAATTATTTTATCATCGAGTTTATTGGTTGATTTGTTTAGTTTTATTTCAAGTTTTTTGGGTTTTTTACTTGGCTCTAATGTGTAAATGTCGCCGTGATAAGAATAAGATAACATGCCTTTATTACTGATGGAAAGAGATCTTACGGGATGTGTTTTATGTGTAGATATTTGCTGTTGGTTTTGTCCATCCGCATTCATTTTCCAGACATTAAAGTTGTTATCACCTTGTTCACTTAAATAATAAATACTATTGCCATCGAATGTCCAAGTGGGGCTACTGTCGCCCCCTGAAAAGGTTGTTAGCTGGCTATGCTTTTTAGAGTCAAAGTCATAACGCCAAATATCTCGTGCAAAAGACGATGAATCATGTTTTCTAAAAAGGTTTTCATATCCTTTGTTATCCATGTAAACCAAATATTTAGCATTAGGTGATATTTTTGCTTCTAATGAGGGAGTTCCTACCATTAAAAACGGAGTGCCCCCATTAATATTAACGGTATAAAGTTGAGGCATTCTAGACGTGGGAAAAGCAGAAGAATTTACCGGAGGCATACGCGCAGAAGTAAATAGCACACTTTTTCCATCTAAGCTGAAATCAGTGGGAATGTCATCAGTACTGTGAAAGGTTAATCGTTTTGATTCTCCTCCCTCAGCTTTTACAATGTAAACATCTAAATTGCTGTTACGATCGCTGGCAAATGCGATGTATTCGCCATTTTTTGACCAAACAGGGTGCCCATCCCAAGCACTATTGGTAATAAGAGGGGTCGCATTTCCACCTTTACTATTCACTTTATAAATGTCGCCATGGCTAGAAAATAGTATCGTTTTACCATCAGGCGAGAGCGCTGATTGTCTAAACCAGTTTGCATTGGTAGTGTTTGAATATGAAAAAGTAGAGAGTGGTGCCGTGAATAAGAATAAAATAAACGTATAAATCCATGTTTGACCAAACATAAGTGATTTTCCTTTTGATAATTATACAGGTTGATAATTATACAGGCACAATTTTCTGCCAATTTATTGTTATTAGTGGAAATATAAACATAGTTTAAATTTAGCTAATAGCAAGTGGACCTATGTACTCAAGCGAATGTACAGTAAAGTTAATAATGGAAGGCAGGTTGCAACGTTTCATGGTTGTTCAAGTAAAAATAAGCGTAGATAAGTTGCAAGCACGCACAGACCAAGAATATTTAGTGTTAATTGATGAAGTTAATAACCTTGGTGCGGTAGGGCGCTCTTATATGGACGCGGCAGAAGTTGACGGTAAGATTTATTTAATCAACGAGTTTGATGTTAAGGCAGGAGATCAACTTTGGGTACAAATTATTCATGCCGATGTGCATGATGTTTGGGGTGTTCGCGTAAAAAGTTGAGCTCTAAAACCATAATGATTTTCTTTATTTTTTACCTTATTGATATCCTGGAATATTACCTAACTCAACGTTATCTATTTGAGATTTATCTAAAAAGTTTTCTGCAAAGGTTAAATAAACTTTTTGGTGGATGAATACATCAAATAAGTCAGGATCAATATGGTCGTCTAATTTCATATGACCCATAATTTTTAAGGTTTCAGATAAAGTTTTAGGCTCTTTATAAGGGCGGTCATTGGCCGTTAACGCTTCGAAAATATCGGCTATCGCCATTATTCTAGCAGGAATTGACATTTCATCACGCTTTAACCCTTTAGGGTAACCGGTACCATCCATTTTTTCATGATGGCCACAAGCATATTCGGGCACGTTCTGTAAGTGTTTGGGAAACGGCATTGACTCAAGCATCTCTACTGTCACCTTCATATGGTCATTAATAATTTGCCGCTCTTTTGCTGTTAACGTTCCGCGTTTGGTAATTAGGTTTAACACTTCATTGTCGTTTAATACGGACAAGGTTTTACCATCAATAGAAAGTTGATATCGTTTGGCAATTTTGTAAACTCGGGCAATTTTGTCATCATCAAAAAACTCACCACCAGTATTTGCTTTATTAATAAACTCGCGATCTGCTGATAACTCTTTTAAAGAACTAAGTTTTTCTTTATCGGATAATTTTATTGAGTAAGTTATATCTCGAGCCACAATTTCAAAGCGAGCGTTAACAAGCGCTATTCGGTCAAAAATAGTTTCTAACTTTTTAGCTTTATCCATAATGTATTCGGGGGTGGCAACTTTGCCACAGTCGTGTAACCATGCAGCCACACTTAATTCATTAAAGTCTGCTTTAGTCATAGAAAAATCGGCTAACGGGCCAGAAGACATTTGATGGCAAGCTTTGGCTAACATCATGGTTATTTCTGGAACGCGACGACAATGGCTGCCGGTGTAAGGTGACTTTCTATCAATAGCGGAGGCAATTAATTTAGAAAAAGCGGAAAATAAGTTTTCCATTTCTATCACTAATTGCTTGTTGG
The DNA here is from genome assembly GCA_016765685.1 of Colwellia sp. GTDB lineage: Bacteria > Pseudomonadota > Gammaproteobacteria > Enterobacterales > Alteromonadaceae > Colwellia. The sequence goes on from JAESPR010000044.1 coordinate 8,868, forward strand.
TTAAAATAATAGCGGCAAAAGAAGTAAGCGATTGAATCATCCTAACAATGTCATTACTAAAGGCAATTACTTCATTGTGTTCATCAGTTGCATTGATAAGTTGTATTACCCCATTAAGTTCGCCTTGATGATTTTTCATCGGTATGGTTAATACCGAGTCTGTTCTATAGCCTATGTGCTCATCCATAATTTTTGCGGCACTAAAATTATAGTTTTCACATTCATCTACATCTTCAACATTAATGATTTCGCCATTGGCCGCAGCAATAGCGACCAATGCACTCGTGTTAGCTTCACCAAAAGTATAAATATCAATATTAGGAAACTCTATGGCGTTTTTACTGGTACCACCTAAATGAATATTTAAGCTGGTGTTTAGCACGGTATCAAAGACGAGTTTTTGGTCTTCTGTTACTGAATAAATAGTACCAGCATCTGCAGAGCTAAGCTTCATTGCGCTTTTTAAAATTTTCTCTAACAGGGCACGATGATTTTTTTCTGTAGTTAATGCAATACCAATATCGACAAAATACTCGACATTACTTTTGAGCTTATTTTCTACATTACCCATAACAGAAACCTTAACGTTGTTAGCTTTTATAGTTATATTGATCCAAGTATAGGATCTACATGGCATTATGGTAGCCATAATATGAGAAATATGAAAAAGTAGCAAAATCTGAGTTAACGATTAACATTATTAATGGCTCGGTTAGCTTTTTGGATGTTTTTCCGCAATAATATTCCATTAAAATATGCTTGTTGTTCAAAAATTTTAGGGTGTTAATAGAGGCTTCACATGTCTATAAATACTATTAATTCAACTATGACGCAATTGTATGCTTTGGAATTACGTCAGCTGATTCACCAAAATAAATTTACCGATAATATCTTAAACTTTGCATAAGAGTGTGAGCAAGAAAATACTTTTGATAAACCACAAAATGGGCCGTTTTTGATATTACAAATAAAATTCAAGTGAGCGCACAAGGCATTTAGCTTGATTTTTTTAGGAAAAGAGATGAAATTAAATTGTGACTTAGGCGAAAGTTTTGGCAGTTGGACTATGGGGTTAGACAGCCAAGTGATGCCATATATAGACCAAGCCAACATTGCTTGTGGTTTTCATGCGGGCGATCCCTTAGTGATGCGAAAAACGCTAATTTTAGCAAAAACGAATAATGTCAGTGTTGGTGCGCATCCGGGCTATCCTGATCTGGTTGGTTTTGGTCGCCGCTCAATGAACTGCTCAACGGATGAGGTAATTGCCTTAGTTACCTATCAAATAGCCGCTATTGATGGCGTTGCTAAGTCGCTGGGCATTGAACTAAGTTACGTTAAACCACATGGCGCGTTATACAATGACATGATGTTGAAAGAGACGGTTCGAGAAGCTATTTTTATTGCTTTAAGCAATTATCACCGCCCCTTAAAATTGATGCTACAAGCAACGCCCAATATAGAACAACATCGAGCGCAGGCTAATAAATTTAATATAGAAATACTAAGTGAAGCGTTTGCTGACAGATGTTACAACGATGATGGCACGTTATTATCCCGCGCTAACGTTGGTGCCGTTCATAATAAAGAAAAAATGTTAGCGCAAGTAAAACAGCTTAAAGAACAAGGCAGTGTTACAACTATCAATGGCAAAGTTTTACCCTTAAAAGCTGATAGCTTGTGTGTGCATGGAGACAACATTGAAAGTGTGCAAGCAATAGCCGCTATTCGGGAGCTAATGGCTTAATGTTAAAGGTTGATAGCTCTCAAAAATGTGCTGCTCAGCCGTTAAATATTCAGATTGCCGGTGAAAATGCTTTGATCATCTATTTTTCTGAACACACAAGCGACGATACTGCTGCCAAAGTACAACAAGCCGAGCGGCTTATTCGCCAAACGATGCAAGGTGATTTATCGGCAGGTATTATCGATCTTGTGCCTTCTTATGCTTCTCTTATGGTGATGTTTGATTTACTAAACACCGATCACCATCAAGTACGTAATAAATTACGTGCACTCTTGAATAATCTTGATTATGTTCAAACACTCAGTCATGTCGATGAAACGGGCTTGGTAGAATTACCGGTTTATTACGCCGCAGAATCAGGGCCTGATTTAACCGTTATTGCCAACCGAAGTAAGTTAACGGTTGAGCAGGTGATTGAAATTCATCAATCACAAGTATACCGTGTATATGCGATAGGCTTTGCCCCCGGTTTTGCTTATTTAGGTGAGGTAGATGAACGCATAGCTACGCCTCGTTTGAGTACGCCAAGAATGAAAGTACCGAAAGGCGCTGTTGCTATTGCCGATAAACAAACCGCAGTTTATCCCAGTGTTTCTCCTGGCGGTTGGAATATTATCGGTTTATGTCCCATTGATATGTTTGATGCCACCCTAACACCAACAATGTCGGTAAAAGTAGGTGATAAAGTAAAGTTTAAAGCTATTTCACAAACAGAGTTTTTAGCCTTAGGCGGTAAATTACCCAAAAAACTTGGCGCTATATCATGAGTTTATCGACAGGTTTTTTAGTAAAACAGCCGGGCATGTTAAGTCTTATTCAAGATATGGGACGTTTTGGCGCTTTTAATATAGGCTTAACTAATGGCGGGCCAATAGACTTACTCTCTTTTAAATGGGCAAACCGTTTATGTGCTAACCAATTAAATGCAACTGCTATCGAAATAAGTGTGGGCGGCTTAACACTCATTGCACAACTTGATACTACCATTGCGGTTACAGGTGCCAATATGCCATTAGCGATTAATGGTCAAACTAAAGCATTATGGCGTAGTTATCAGTTAAAAGCAGGAGATGTAATCGAATTAGGTTATGCCACGCAAGGTGTACGAAGTTACTTGGCGGTTGCTGAGGGGTTTAACATACCGACAAGTTTTGGTAGCACAGCAACCGTTTGTCGAGAGGGGGTTGGCGGCTTGTCAGGCGAAAAACTTCAAACAGGTGATATCTTGCCTTGTGCAAACAACAGCAGGAAAAAAAACCTAACATTACCGCTAGCATTAATACCTCAGTTTGAAAGTGACGTGGTATTGCGTACGGTACTTGGTTATCAACAACAGCACTTTTCAGCACATCAGCAAGGGTTGTTTTTTTCTAGTGAGTATACAGTGAGTAACCGTTTTGATCGCATGGGCTATCGTTTCGAGGGACAAATAATTTCCTGTGATATTGATGGTGTTTTATCAGAAGGTATTTGCCAAGGAGCCGTGCAAATACCGGCTGATGGTCAACCTATTGTGTTGATGAATGACCGGCAAACTATTGGCGGCTATCCTAAGATTGGCGCAGTTTCGTCGATAGATACCGCTAAGTTAAGCCAATTAAATCAGGGGGGTAAAGTGCGTTTTGAAGCGATTAGCATAGAACAGGCGCATAACCTTTTTCATTTAAACTTAAGTCGTTTTAATCGAACATTGCTTGTTACCTGCGATTAGAATATCTGGGAAAGCCCTATTAGATGGCAATGTAGTTGGTAATGGTCAAGTTAGTGATGTATGGCTAAAGCAGTGACGTTATATTTTGAAAATAAAGATTCTGATTGGTTATTTGTGCTTAAATTTTTTATGTTTAATAAAAAAGTGTAGATAAACCCCTGAAAAATTGGTGTTTTGCACAAGAGTTATCTACATTAGTAGTAAGGTTAATGCCTGAATTCACTTGGGTAACAATGTGAACACTTTTTTTAAATAATGCTTAAGGATTAATGATGGAGTCACTGAAAGTAGAAGAATATATGAATCACTATCCTGTTACTTTTACGGCTAATATGGCGGTAGAAGAAGCATCCTTGCGTTTTTTAAAAACCAAGCAAATAGGGGGGCCAGTTATTGATGGGAATGGCAAGTTAATTGGTTTTTTATCGGAAGGTGATGTGCTGGCAAAAATGCTTGAAACTATCTATTACAATGAACATGTTGCCGATGTTAAAGATATAATGCGCAAAGATGTTTTATCAATGAAACCCTATGATAGTGTGCTTGAATTAGGGCAGTTAATGCTCAAAAACAAACCCAAAGTATATCCCGTGATTGATGATGACGGCAACTTACTTGGCACTATTTGTCGTAATGATGTGTTACATGCGATTGATAAACACCTGCGAGCAAATTTAAAAGCGGGGAAAGAGCATGCTGCTCATTAACCGGTATTTATTAACCAATAGCTATTAACCAAGATTAATTTTTCATCGTAATGTGATTTGCACAATATAACTGATAAAATAGACTTTTCGCTGTTTTCCTTTTGTTGAATTTGTTGAGTCTATTTTGTCGTTAAACACCTTGTCTAGTAAAAAATCTAGTAAAAAACCTAATAATCTCCCCAGTCTCCCATCTTTATTTGATTCGTTAACTCAAGTCAAAAAATCTGATTTACCGCGACTTAAAAAACACTTAATTCACCATCAACGTGCTATGAACCAGCTTGACTCTGCAGGCAATAAAAATGACGTTAAAATTGTCCAACTGCTCAAGCAGTTAAATATAACTTCGCAAGCTATTGAAAAATCAATTAACGAAAAAAAGCAAAAGTTACAAAATCTTCCTAATATAACTTACCCCGAAGGTTTACCTATAAGCGATAACGCACAATTAATCGCTCAAACCATTCGAGATAACCAAGTAGTTATTATTGCCGGTGAAACTGGCTCAGGTAAAACCACGCAAATTCCGAAAATTTGTCTTGAATTAGGCCGTGGCATTGATGGCCTTATTGGTCATACTCAACCGCGAAGAATTGCTGCTAGAACGGTCGCTAACCGCATTGCTGAAGAATTAAACAGCACGTTAGGGCAGCAAGTTGGCTACAAGGTTAGGTTTAACGATCAAGTAAGTGAACACAGTTATATAAAATTAATGACCGATGGTATTTTATTGGCTGAAATGCAAAAAGATCGACTGCTCAGACAATACGACACCATCATTATTGATGAGGCGCATGAACGTAGTTTAAACATTGATTTTATTTTAGGCTATTTAAGACAAATTTTAGTTAAACGTCCTGATTTAAAACTGATTGTTACTTCGGCTACTATCGATCCGCAACGTTTTGCTAATCACTTTGCCGATAAAAATGGCAAAGCGGCTCCTGTCATTGAAGTATCAGGTCGAACTTATCCGGTAGAAATGCGCTACCGACCTTTGCATGAGAATTCAACTAATGAAAATGCTAACGAAGGCGCTTATGAAGCAAAAGACATTATTAGCGGTATTCTTAATGCGGTAGATGAACTTTCACAGCTGCCTAGTAACAGTCAAGGTGACATTTTAGTTTTTTTAAATGGTGAGCGAGAAATTCGTGATACTGCCGCAGCCCTTATCAAAGCAAATTTGCGCCACACGCAAATTTTACCCTTGTATGCACGTTTAACCATTAGTGAACAAAATCGTATTTTTAAACCGCATTCAGGCCGTAATATTGTGCTTGCCACCAATGTTGCTGAAACTAGTTTGACCGTACCCGGTATTAAATATGTTATTGACCCCGGTACCGCACGTATTTCCCGTTACAGTTACCGCACTAAAGTACAACGTTTACCTATTGAAGCTATTTCACAAGCGAGTGCTAATCAGCGAGCAGGGCGTTGTGGTCGTGTTTCATCGGGCATTTGCATTCGTTTGTACAGTGAAGATGATTATTTAAGTCGGCCTGAATTTACCGATCCTGAAATTTTGCGTACTAATTTAGCGACCGTTATTTTGCAAATGTTAGCGCTTGATTTAGGTGAAATTGGCGATTTTCCTTTTATTGAAGCGCCCGATCATAGAAACATTAATGACGGTGTTAAATTATTAGAGGAATTAGCCGCCATTGACAATAAGGCTGATAAGGTTGAAAAACAAAAAGGACAACAGGAACAACAGACTAGATTAACCACGTCAGGGCGTTTGTTAGCTAAATTTCCTATCGATCCTCGGTTAGCTAAAATGGTACTAACAGCGATTGATTTGGGCTGTATAGAGCAAATACTTATTATTGTCAGTGCTTTAAGTATTCAAGATCCCCGCGAACGACCACACGAAAAACAGCAAGCTGCCGATGAAAAACATAATCGCTTTAAAGATAAAAATTCTGATTTTGTTAGTTTACTTAACTTATGGCAATACGTTACTGAGCAGAAAAAAGACCTATCGCAAAATCACTTTAGAAAGTTATGTCAGCGGGAATACTTATCTTATATACGCTTGCGTGAGTGGCAAGATATTTTTAGTCAGCTGAAATTAACCTTAAAAGAACAAAAAATAGCGTTAACCTCTGTTGATTATCAATTTTTGGTTATTGACAGTGAAACTGAGAAAAATCAGCAGCAAAAAGAACAGGCTTTACCGGCAAGTTTGGTTGTCGTTCATCAAGCCTTATTGTCTGGTTTATTAAGTCATTTAGGGCAACAAGATGAAAACAGAGAATTTAAAGGCGCTCGCGGCAGTAAGTTTTTTATTTTCCCCGGCTCTGCCTTAGCAAAAAAGCCACCTAAGTGGTTAATGTCGGCAGAGCTGGTGGAAACCAGTCGCTTATTTGCTCGCATGAATGCCCGACTTGATCCACTGTGGATAGAGCCGTTAGCCGAACACTTACTTAAACGTAGTTATAGCGAACCTCATTGGGAGAAAAAACAAGGCGCGGTGATGGCCTTTGAGCAGGTTAGTCTTTACGGTTTAGCTATTGTTAGCAAAAGAAAAATTAATTTTAATACCATTGAGCCTAATACTTGCCGAGAACTTTTTATTCGTGAAGCACTCGTTAACGGTGACTGCTTTATCAAAGAAAAGTTTTTAAAAGAAAACAAAAATTTAGTGGCAAGTATTGAAGCGTTAGAACAAAAGGCTCGCCGTAAAGACTTTTTAATTGATGAACAACAACTGGTTGATTTTTATGCAGATAAATTGCCTGAATCAATTATTTGTCAGCGAAGTTTTTTAGCGTGGTGGAAAAAAGCACAGAAACAGCAGGCTAAGTTACTCAATTTTACTAAAGACTTTTTACTCAATGAGTCATCAAACGAATTGTCGTTAAAGGAGTATCCTGACTTTTGGCAGCAAAACAAGCTAACTTTGCCGCTATCGTATCACTTTAGCCCCGGAGATGTTGATGATGGCATCAGTGTGATAATTCCCGTAGCCATGTTAAATCAATGCCAAGATGAAGGTTTTGATTGGTTAATTCCCGCACTTCGTTATGACTTAGTGATTGCGTTAATTAAAGCGTTACCGAAAACCTTACGTCGTAATTTTGTGCCTGCGCCTAATTATGCGCAGGCGTGTTTAGACCACATAAACAACGCAGATGATAACCAAGGGCAGTTAACAGCCGCTTTAGCAAAACAACTATTACGAATGACTGGCGTTAGGTTACCCGAAGATATTTGGCAAGATGTTATACTGCCTGTGCATTTAACGATGAATTTTCAAGTGCTTAATGATCAAGGGAAACTGTTAAAACAAGGGCGAGACCTTAATCAATTAAAGGCACAACTACAAGGCAAGGTAAAAGCATCCATCAAACAAGTGGCTGAGAAGGGCATAGAGCAATCAAAATTAACCCAATGGAGCTTTGGCAACTTACCTCAGGGTTATGAAAAGAAAATAGCCAGTATGACCATTAAAGCATTTCCTGCTTTGGTTGATCATAAAAACAGCGTTGCTATCGAACTATTTGAAGAACAAGAGCAGGCTGAACAAGCCATGCTTAACGGTGTTAGTCGGCTAATTCTGTTGAATATTCCCTCACCATTAAAATATTTACAAGAAAAAATGCCCAATAAAGCTAAGTTAGGTTTGTATTTCAACCCCTTTGGCGCGATTACTGATTTACTGCAAGACTGTATTCAAGCGGCATGTGTGTACCTTGTTAAGCAATATATGTTAGCAAATCACTTAACACAGTTGCCTCGAGAAAAACAAAATTTTGATTTGATCTGTGATTATGTGCGCGCTGAAATCTCAGACTGCGTGTTAAGTGCTGCGATAAAAGTAGAACAAGTATTGAGTTTACGTCACGACATCGCAAAAAAGTTAAAAGGCACTGTAGCGCTTAACGTGATTCAGTCTCATGGTGATATCAAACAACAACATGAAAATTTGGTCTTTAAAGGTTTTGTTAGTGCTTGTGGTTTGGACAAGTTAGACGATATTATTCGTTATTTAAAGGGCGTTTTGCGTCGGTTAGAGAAATTGCCGATAGATCCTAACCAAGACAGGTTAAAGCTAATTGAAGTGAATAAAGCAACTGACTTATTCGTTAGTGTGTTAGCAAAACAACGTAAAGATAAACCCATAGCACAAAACATACACGCAACTAAGTGGATGATTGAAGAGTTACGCATCTCTTTATTTGCGCAAAACCTAGGTACCACACAGCCTATTTCACTAAAACGAATTATCAATCATTTGAAAGATGTTTCATAGACTGATAGCCATAGATATTGACACACAGGCTCAAGCTCAGTATAAATAACTTAATTGTTTTAACTTTTTCTTAAACTAAAACTAAAACTTAAATTTTCATTACATTGGAGTACGGATGATAAATTTTGATGATAAGCGCAACTTCTACCGCATGATGTTAAATAGTGAAGTGATTGTCACTATCATTGATGATGAAGCCAATAGTCAAGTAACCGCCACATGTCGAGATTTAAGTGCTACCGGTATGGCTATTGAAGTTGAACACCCATTAGAAATGTCTACTCATGTAAAAATTAAGCTTGATTCATCCTCTGAGCAAGTACAGTCACTGGACATGCGTGGTAAAGTTGTTCGTGTTGATGAAGAGTGTGAAGGTTGTTATTTAGTTGGCATAGCGATAGAAGAGGTGGATTAGTCACCTAGAAGCATGAGTTAAACTCTAGCCTTAGTGAATTAGTCGTAAAATACAATCCAAATTTGGTGCAAGAAAATATATTAGTGCAAAGGTGTTAAGAGATAAATTTTCTACAATATAAACAATGTTTTATATTGTAGAAAATAGGATGAAGTGAAAAACTTATTAATCTAATTCTTCATCTGTGGGTTTAATACTTGCCGCGTGGTGTCCTTTAGGGCCTTCATTTAGTTCGTAATTGACATCTTGTCCGGCTTTAAGTGTACGGTAACCATCCATTTCAATAGTTGAGTAGTGAGCAAAAATATCTTCACCACCACTATCAGGACGAATAAAACCAAACCCTTTTGCATTATTAAACCATTTAACTGTACCGTGAGCCATACTTCTACTTCCTTCTATATCCTTCAGTATTGATAAGTTAAGTACACTTAAAATCAATTATTTTTTATTTGATTTTAGTCTCATTAAAATAGAGATATAATTAAGTATATACATAACTAGACACGCGGCTAAAAAATAGCCACTAATTGAATCGTAGATAATAAATGAGATTAGTCAAGTGAATTTTATAAAAAATCAGCTTTTTTTAACCGAAAAGTTGCAGCAAAAATTGTCAGTAGAGACTAAGATAAAGGTATGAGTAATTGGAAAGAGCTAATTGATAGTCATGAGTTAGTTGAAAAAGAAATTGTAGATGAAGTAGAAAAACCACCTAAGTACCATGTTTTTTTACTTAATGATGATTATACGCCGATGGATTTTGTCGTGGAGGTTTTATGTCGTTTTTTTAATAAGACTTCTGAGCAAGCTACTGACATAATGTTAACCATTCATTATAAAGGTAAAGCTCTTTGTGGCACATTTACTGCAGATATTGCAGAAACAAAGGTGGATTATGTTGTTCGTTACGCCCTTGAAAATGAACACCCATTAAAGTGTGTTTTAGAAAAAGCCTAATTTTAAAAGGTTTACAATCGAAGAAGAAAAGTTCGCAAGGATTAAAATTGGAGTACCTATGCTTAATAAAGACTTAGAAATTTCCCTTAACTTAGCTTTTCGCCAAGCCAAAGAATCTCGCCATGAGTTTATGACAGTAGAGCATTTATTACTGGCTTTATTAGATAACCCTTCAGCGATTAAGGTGTTAGGGGCTTGTGGTGCAGATTTAAGCAAAATACGAAAAAGTTTGCTTGAGTTTATACAAGAAACGACCCCCGTTATTCCTGTCGATGAAGAAGAACGTGAAACTCAACCAACCTTAGGGTTTCAGCGCGTATTACAGCGAGCTGTTTTCCACGTACAATCTTCAGGTAAGAATGAGGTTAGTGGCTCCAATGTCTTAGTGGCTATATTTAGCGAGCAAGAATCACAAGCGGCATATATATTGAAAAAAGGTGATATTAGTCGTTTAGACATAGTTAATTTCATTTCACATGGTATTGCAAAAATAGAGAATAATACCAAAGGTGCAGCGGTTGAAGAAGGTGAGCAAGTTAGGGAAGAAGAGCCTCGTACTATTGAAAATTTTTCAGTTAACCTTAATGAAGAAGCCAAAAAAGGCAATATTGATCCCCTTATTGGTCGAGATAGCGAATTAGAAAGAACTTTACAAGTTTTAGGTCGCCGTCGGAAAAATAACCCCTTATTTGTTGGTGAGGCCGGTGTTGGTAAAACAGCGATAGCGGAAGGGTTAGCTAATTTAATTATTAATGAGCAAGTGCCCGAGTTTTTGATTAATGCCACAATATACTCACTTGATATGGGCGCTTTACTCGCCGGAACTAAATATCGCGGTGATTTTGAAAAACGTTTTAAAGCGTTATTAAAAGATCTTGAATCTGATGATAATGCTATTTTATTTATTGATGAAATTCATACTATTATTGGTGCAGGGGCTGCCTCTGGTGGCATGTTAGATGCGTCTAATTTAATTAAACCTTTGCTTTCAGCAGGAAAGCTTCGTTGTTTAGGCTCAACAACTTACCAAGAATATCAAAGTATATTTGAAAAAGATCGCGCTTTAGCTAGACGCTTTCAAAAAATAGACATTGTTGAACCAAGTATTGAAGATACCACTAAAATTTTACATGGCTTAAAAGAAAAGTATGAAGCACATCATGGTATTCGTTATACCAATGCAGCCTTAAGTGCGGCCGCCCAACTTTCAGCTAAGTATATAAATGAGCGTTTTTTACCTGACAAAGCCATAGATGTTATTGACGAAGCAGGAGCTAAGCAGCAGCTTGTTGCCGCGTCAAAGCGTAAGAAAACGATCAGTAATACCGATATTGAAACCATTGTGGCAAAAATGGCCAGAATTCCGGAAAAATCAGTGTCATCATCGGAAAAAGATAGCCTTAAAACACTCGACCGTAATTTGAAGCTCGTAGTTTTTGGCCAAGATAAGGCTATTGAAGAGTTAACATCTGTAATTCGTTTATCTCGTGCCGGTTTGGGCGATGATGAAAAACCCGTTGGTTCATTCTTATTTGCCGGACCTACAGGGGTTGGTAAAACAGAAGTCACTAAGCAACTGGCTAAAATTTTAGGCGTAGAGCTTTTACGTTTTGATATGTCAGAATACATGGAAAAACACGCGGTCAGTCGTTTAATTGGTGCTCCTCCAGGTTATGTGGGATATGAACAAGGTGGCTTACTTACAGATGCCGTGTTAAAACACCCTCATGCGGTGGTATTGCTTGATGAGATAGAAAAAGCTCATGAAGATGTTTATAACATTTTATTGCAAGTGATGGATCATGGTACTTTAACCGATAATAATGGTCGTAAAGCTGATTTTCGAAACATTATCTTGGTGTTAACGACCAATGCCGGTGTTCAAGAAACAGTGCGTCAATCTATTGGTTTTAAACAACAAGATCATAGTTTAGATGCAATGAATGAAATTAATAAAGTTTTTTCACCTGAATTTAGAAATCGTCTTGATAATATTGTTTGGTTTAACCACCTTGATAATGAAGTTATACAGCAAGTTGTTGATAAATTTATTGTTGAGCTACAGGTGAAATTAGATGATAAAGGTGTTTCATTAGAGTTAACTCGTGATGCTAAAAAATGGTTGGCTGATCATGGTTACGATAAAGCTATGGGCGCTCGTCCAATGTCACGTTTGATTCAAGAACAGCTTAAGAAAGAACTTGCTAATGAATTACTTTTTGGTGAACTGACTAATGGTGGTGTTGTTAAAGTCGGTGTGAAAAAAGACAAACTTGTTATTACATGTGAAAGTAAACAAGAGCTAATTGCTGAAAAATAAATGATAGCTTATCTGCTTAAATTACGATGAATGAAAGCCTTATTTTCTGATAGAAAGTAAGGCTTTTTCGTTTTTGTGAAGTGATAAAAATGAATTGATTGCTTTTCAAGCATCGGAACGTGGTGGCATATTAATGTGTAAAATTGAAAATAACAGAGTGTTTATTTCGGGGGAAGCAGTCAAGTACCTTGAAGGGGAATAACAGTATAAATAACGTAGGGTTTTCTCTATTACCGAAGTAATGTGGCTCCCAGCTCTTTATAAAACAGAGGTGTCGAACCAGTGACACACGCATATCAATAAAGAATACAGTTCATCGCGCTACCAACTGAGTTATTAAGAAACAAAAAAGGCTACGATTTCTCGTAGCCTTTCTTTTATGTGGCTCCCCAAACTGGGCTCGAACCAGTGACACATGGATTAACAGTCCATCGCTCTACCAACTGAGCTATTGGGGAATAAATTTTTTACTTTATGAGTTTGTTAGATCTCATATCAAATGTGGCTC
>JAESPR010000110.1 GCA_016765685.1 Colwellia sp.
ATGCATTTTATTGTTAAACTTTTTTAAGCGAGGTTATACTCCGCTTTATACTCTGTGCCTTGTGTGAGCATAGCAAACGCAGTTCTCACGGTTTTATTTGCTAGCGCAACGGCAGCACATTTTTTACCTTTGCGCTCAACCAACGCTTTTATCCAAACATCTTTTTTGGTTACTGCTTTTCTTCTCACCGCATGGCTGACCGCTGACATGGCACCAACAATAAGTTGGCTTCTTAAGGTGCTATTTTTAACATACTTCCCTATTGAGCCAAGTTTTACTTTTCCACCCGATGAGTACTGTAAAGGTGTTAAGCCTATACAGGCCGACGCATCTTTTCCCTTACTAAACGTACCTAATTCAGCACAACCAAGCGCAATATACAAATTAACAGCATTAACGGTACCTACGCCTTCAAGCTTTAATAATTTTTTGCAATCATCATGCTGACCTACTGTTCTTTCTAAACTCATGTCATATGTTGCTATCGCTTCAACAAGTAGCTCGTATTGCTTGGAGGCTGTATTTAGTACTGCCCTAAATTCAAATGTCAGCTCATTTTTAGCATCTTCAATATAGGCTTTAATACCTGCAATAATGCCACCATCTTTGTTAACTATTCTGACGTTAAACTCAAGCAACAACCCTTTTATTTGATTGCTCAGTGCCGTTTTTTGTTTAATCGCTAATTCACGTAAGCGCAAAACAGATTGTAGTTGTTGCTGTTCAATGTTTTTACCTTTAATGAAATTAATCTCGGGTAATTGCGCTGCTTGAATAATTGCCAATGCATCATTTTTATCCGTCTTTTGGTTTTGCCTGACAGTTGCGACTAACTTTGCTGAAATCAGCTCTGCCTTATGCCCTGCCTCTATTGCTTTTTGTTCCCAGTAATTAGACGTGCCACACGCCTCAAACACGATAAAGGTTGGCTTAGCCTTAAACAACCAGATAAGAAATTCGTGATGTGTCATTTCGCTATTAGAACGCACTTTTTTGTTTGTATAAGTACAAACTTGAATAACTTCTTTTGCTAAATCTACGCTAACTATAGTATTCTTCATCTCAGGACTCTTTTTAATATTTTTTGTGTGGTAACAAATATATTACCCCATATCTTTGGCATGGGGGAGTCCAACCAATTATCTTATTAGACAATGCAGGAGCATATTGTCCTGTGCGGCAATTCATTGCTTTGTCAAAATACTTTTTATAAATAATAAGCTGACCTACAGGTTTTTTAAATTTATTCCTGATTGAAGTACATAGGCATGAAATTAAAATAATGGCTAATTGCTTGAATTAAGCGATCAGCTCAAAGTAATGCTGCTGAAATACGGTAATTCCAGTGTAAGCTGTTGCGTTCAAGTGACCCCCTTATCATTTTTTTAAATAGAAAGGTTTAAATAAATGAGATGCTATTACGTAGGAGCATCCTATACCTATAGCAATAATGGGTAATAATTGAATCTCTGTTGCATTTAGTAAGTCACCAAATATAAATAAAGTCAACAACATTGAAAGAATACAAATTGTAATTTTCCCTGTTACAATTAGCACGTGCCTTTTTAAAGGTAATTCATATTTTTTTTTCCACCTTTCATCTAATACCAAAAATATAATGACAGCTACAATTGGAAGTAAAAAGTCTATAATTTCAAACATAATATTAACCTCATAAAGCCTACCTGTATTACGAAGTAGGCTTTTAAAAATTTTAAGCTATAAACCTATTGTAGAGTTTTTTGGCTAGACTACCTAGAGCCACACCGACCAAAAATGCCCCTATAAGCCCACCATTTACTTGTTCGCTTTCATTTACGCTTAACTCTCTCATCATATTTCTCCTTAGAACTCAGAAAGCCAACCTAAAAAAGCACCAGCGGCACCAGCAAGAGCTTTACCGCCATATTTACGTGCAAGATAGGCCGCAGGAATAACAATAATAAGTGGAACTCCACCATTTACTTCTTGTACTTCATTCATTGTTAATGTTTTCATTTTCTTATCCTTTATTTTAATGTCCGATCCCTTAAATAGCATCGGTTTAGTTGTGTGTTGCCTTTGTCGCTAAACGGGGCAACGGTTTATATCGCTTAAAAACAACATTTACTTGTTTGCTATCAAGCGATGTTAAACATAAACAGCGGAAATAATTGTTGCTAACTAATGTGGTTAGCCGTTGTCATGCTCTGCTGTTTTTGCTTGAGAGATAAGTTAGCAAGTATTTTTTTTATGAACAACAGGGGAAATGTACAGATGAATTTGTTTTACTATAACTTGTTGTTTTTAATATGCAATACTTACGTTGTGTTAATGTTGTGAATAGGTTGTGGGGCTGGTTTTTAGATAAGTAATGTATTAAGGTGCTTTATTTGGATAATGCTTTCAATTGTTCGTTGATGATGATTGTTTCTGGGTCATGATTTTTACTTTAATGTTTAATTCAAAATCTACCTGCTGTAGGTACTTTAGTGCAACAATTCATTGTTTTGTCAAAATACTTTTTATACATAATAAGCTGACCTACAGGTTTTTTAAATTTATTCCTGATTGAAGTACATAGGCATGAAATTAAAATAATGGCTCATTGCTTGAATTAAACGAACAGCTCAAAGCAATGCTGCTGAAATACGGTATTTTAGGGTAAGCTGCTGCGTTCAAGTGACTCTGGCCGAGTAGGCAGGCACTCCATCACACTGAATAATAAAGCTATTTTCAGTATGATGTTGTTAACCATGCCCCTCACAGAACCGTGCTTGCGCTATTTACGCACACGGCTCCTCAATAACACGCTCTTCGCGTTAAAACGACCTTATTACCATAATAAATTGACTCTTATGCTTGGTGTCGGAAGCGGAAGTAATGTGAGCAGTTTATTAAACTTCTCCCATGTATAACATCCTCGTTTACCTCGCCTATTCAGCCATTTAAACAACAATTCCATTACCCTAAAAGCAAAGCTGTTGATACTGCGTGTATTATCAGTAACTCCATAATACACAAAGTGTTCTCTTAATTTAGCGGCTGTTGTTTTCAGTATTTGAGCTGTGGTAAGCGTTCTATTCGCTTTTAACCATGCCTTATATTCTGATAACTTTGCCGTAAATCGTTTGCTTATCGTCTTCCTTTTCATTCGAAACCGTTTACCATCTCTACTACGTGAGCAGTAGTGAGTAAACCCCAGAAAATTAAAGGTTTGTGCTCGCTCTCCTCTGGCTTTTGCTTTGGATTGCGCAAACGGGCCAAATTCAAGTTGTTTGGTCTTTTCGGGGGCTACTTCGAGGTTGAATTCGTTCAAACGGCTTTCCATTACCATTTTGAAGTCCTTGGCATCGGCTGCGTTTTCAAAACAGACAACATAATCATCTGCATATCTTATCAGCCGAGCGTAACCTTGGCAGTTTAGTTTAATGCGCTTTTCAAACCATAAATCAAGGGTATAGTGCAGGTAAATATTAGCAAATAGTGGTGAAATCGAACCACCTTGCGGTACACCGCTTTCACTGGCTTTATATTTTCCATCTTCCTGTATTCCGGCTTTTAAAAAACGCTGAATGTATCTGAGTATTCGCTTATCTGCTATTCGATGTTTGATAAAGTCAATGAGCTGCTTTTGATCGACATTATCAAAGAAACCTTTTATATCAGCTTCAACTATATAATGAATCGATTGGTTTTCTACCGTTTGGCTTAACGCACGTAGTGCATCATGGCAGCCTCTGTTTGGTCTAAATCCATACGAGTCATCCATAAAGTCTTGCTCATAAATCGCTTGTAGGATCTTAACTAAACCTGATTGCACCAGTTTATCTTCTAGCGTTGGGATACCCAGTGGACGTTGTTTATTGCTTCCTGCTTTGGGGATGTACACCCTCAATACTGGTTGCGGTTTATATGCCATTTTATGTAAACGTTCAACGAGATTATCTATGTTGGCGTTTAGATTACTGGCATACTTTTCTTTAGTAATATTATCTACGCCCGACGCCGCTTTTCCTTTAAGTTGCGTGAAGCATTCCAGTAAGAGTTCGTTGTCCATTAAATGAAATAGACTACTGAACTTACATGTTTTATCTTTACTGGCTTTTAACGCTATGCGTTGTAATTTTGTTATCACGACTTCTTCGTTGTTGTACACGATTCGTGTGTCCTTAAAACGCTGTTGTTATTGTGATGACCTTTCCTCCAGATGCATTACACACTTTCACAGGTACTACGTCATCATCCGACTGCCTATTTCGCATCAGTTGTTCTTGCTTTATTATCGCTTGTTCAACCTACTCTCTTCATTGAAAGACAAATTAGGCTCTCCCGAGTTACCGTTAATTCTTAATGCTCAACATGCCATGCTTTACAACCCCGAAACAGCTCTATGGTACTTGCCATGCGCTTCATAGAGTATTAGCTTCCAGTAGGGGTACACTGTCGCCCTGTTTGTGTAAAATCATTACGAGGCTAAATCACTTCAACTAATGCTTACGGCCTGTTGGCTTGCGCCCATCGTGCTTAACATTTGGAATTACTTCCGCCTGCCCGATGTTTACTATCTGGTGGCTGACCTACCTTACCAGAGCGAGATTTACACTCGCTAGAATTAACGACCTTGCTCGGCCGCACACCCCCTTAATCCAATTATTCGTTGATGATGATTGTTTTGATAAATGGTCACAACAAAAAGATGAAGTAGCCCCTTGCTCTCAAGAGATGCATTCTTAATTAAATGCCATTCGAATCCCCCCTATTTATTCAGTAGCTCGTAAAAATAGAAGATTAGAAATCACACCAAATAGCAACCCTGTGAAATGCCCTACTGAGGCTGAATTAGATATTAGTAACTCACTAAAAAGTAAACCAATTAAGACAATAATGAAAAGGGATATAGCAAAACCTTGAGGTAATATTTGCCGTACACACAGGTTAAAACCTAGCATCAAACCAAAAAGAGAGTACACTCCAAATGATATACCACCACAATTATTTAATTCTTGAGATCCTAATAAAAATTGAAAGTAAGCTCCTATTGCATTCCCTACAAAAAAAACAAGAACACTCTTATAACCAATTAAACTGATACACAGTGTCCCAATCATTAACAACATTAAAAAATTATTGAAAAAATGGAGCATAGAGTAGTGAAGGTTTGGACCAGTAAGTAGCCTCCAATATTCATGATTAGAAAGACTTTCATACATAACACCATATAATCTAAAAAGATCCTCTTCACTTCCTAAATCATTATTTAACAATAATTGAAGGCTACCGATAAAAAGCCCAAAAGTAGCACAAACTAATAGTGACCTTTTCACCGCTTTCGAGTTATAGAGCCAGTAGAAAAATAAAGCTCGTTCTTTTATACCTTTTACTTGACTGAGCCCAAGGCGGTATTCAGCAGTGTATAATAGAGATAATGAGACAAAAACCAAACTCCAACCTAATGCACTCACTTCAAAGCCAAAGAGCATAAAAATAACCAAAAAAATCAGTGCTGGTATGAGGTAACCAATCGCCATTAATTGATGTCTTCTTTTTAAATTTTTAATTATATGTTGTTGTAGCTCTTTGCGATAAATAGGTGGTAGCATTCGGCTAAAGCCAGCAATATTTATTAACCAAGATTGTTGTGGTTGCCATGATTTAAGGTGCTCTTTCATTTCGATATCTGAAGTAAATTGTTCTTTTTTTTCTAATAAAATTTTAAAAAAATCATGATCATTTCGAGGTAATGCGCTTGGATAAAGCCAAACAGGTATTTTCATAATATATATCCTTGATAAAGCCACCTAACAACATAGGTGGCTTCGGTTTAATGAACTTTATCTTGTCATTCGCGCCCAAAGTTCAGCTGCTGCTAAACCTCCAGCAGCTCCAATAGCGATCCCTCCTAAAGCCCAACCTATTGGAGTAAATAACGATCCAAAAGCAACAACAGCCATAATTGCTCCTGCTCCCTCAAAACCATTAATATCACTTCCACCATTCACTTGTTCCATTTCATTTACGTTTAATTCTCTCATCATGTTATACTCCAAATATCCGACACTTTAGCTTTTTATTCGAAAAATTAAGTTGTCGGGTTGTTAAATGCTAACTCGTTTCCTACTAGAAATGTTGAGTTAGCGGTTAATGAGGCTGGCTTTAGTTTTTCTCGCTAAAGCATGACTAAAGTCAGCCGCTTTATTTTCCAGCAAGGTTGGCTATTTTCATACAAAACCTCACCAGAAAAATCTTCTTTATTTTTAACAAGTGATGTTACTTGCTAAATGATTGGCGATTGCCGCACAAATTTCTTGTTTTTGATATTTCTCTGCCCAATAAAATTCACCACAGGGGTTTATTTCTAAAAACTTCAGCTCGCCTTTAGGGGTTAAAATATAATCGGCAGCGCCGTAATTCAAACCTAAATTTTTAGTTAACTTTATTAACTTTTCTTCTTCTTTTTTAGGAAGCTGATAGGGAAACCAAGCCTCTAGAGTGGTTGAGCCTTTTTTGCGCCAGTCGTAATTCTCTGTTTGAAATTTATTACTGTCTATAGCAATACAAAAAACCTTATTACCTACTACCGTTGCCCGTAACTCTAATTCTTTTGCTAGTGTTTGTTGAAACTGCATAGGACAGAAGCGTAAATCGGCTAAGTTAGCTAAATCACTCTCTTTTACTGGGTTGGTGAATACCACGTTTTCTTTGCCATCATCATAAATGGCAAAAGCCGTTTGCATTTTGGTAATAATATTGCCTTGATGTTTGTGGTAAAACTCTTGCGTGGCTACAGGGCAGTT
The DNA here is from genome assembly GCA_016765685.1 of Colwellia sp. GTDB lineage: Bacteria > Pseudomonadota > Gammaproteobacteria > Enterobacterales > Alteromonadaceae > Colwellia. Next base: position 6,777 of record JAESPR010000110.1, read on the forward strand.
ACTGGTTAATGTATCGGGAATATCAACACCTATTTCACGCGCCTTTATCAATTGCAGCTCTTTTGATGATGCTCGCCTTATTGTCCAATAATCATCCATTTTGAAAACATCTAACGCATCAAAATAACCTAATAGTGTCCTCTTTGATTCTTCAAAACAGGCATGACGTAGTTGTTTGTTAATATCTTTGGGTAAATCATTGCCCGTATGAAAACGACGATACCAGATAGCACCAATGTCAGCGAGATTATATTGCTCACCATTTTCTGTGGTTAAAATTTGTTCATTTATTTCGTTTTGATAAGATGCTAGCGTGATTTGAGTTGGGAACAAGTCAGTGTTAAAACGAATGGTAGGTAAACCTTGGTTATTCAAGTGCTCTATAACTTTACTTACCGCTTGATTGTCGTTGCTATGGGTGACGATCAATATTTTTTTATCATGTTTCATGAAAAATCCTATATCAATATTTTTTATTGGCAACCTTGCCTAGGAAAAAAGAAAAGTGCTGCTTAGCAGCACTTATTGACTTAGAGTTTTGCTGACTCATCTTCATCACCGTCTGAAGGGTATTTCAGGGTGTATTGTAGTTCATCTTCACTTTTTGCGGTGACAAGGCGCAAAGGACCCTGCAAATTACCGGCGGTAACTTGTTTGATATCTTGCTCTTCTAAAAAGTTGCTAAAAAATGGTTTGTTCATGTTGGTATTCCTTTTAATGTTCGATACCTATTTGCCTTGTATTAGGTGAAGGTCAAGCTAAGTATCAGATTAGTTGTGTGTTGCCTTTGTCGCTAAACGGGGCAACGGTTTATATCGCTTAAAAACAATATTTACTTGTTTGTTATCAAGCGATGTTAAACATAAACAGCGGAAGTGATTGTTGCTAACTAATGTGGTTAGCCGTTGTCATGCCCTACCGTTTTTGCTTGATAAATACGTTAGCAAGTATTTTTTTCATGAACAATAGGGGAAATGCACAGATGAATTGATTTTTCCTATAACACCTTGTTTTGTATGGATAATACTAACATTTCGTTAATGTTGCGAATAGGTTGTATTGTTAACGCCACTCTAAAAGCGCGCTTATTTACCGTATAGTTAAAAAGTCAGAGTTTCCTCTATCAAAGAAACATCTATTTAAGGTAATAACGACAAGAAATAAAGTGATCTGTCACTTTATTTCTTAGTAAACTTGCTCAGGATCGCCAACGTTAATCAATATAATTTCATGATTGTTAATTTCAAATTCTAAAGTGATGCGATAGTTCATGTTAATTGATACAGAAGAGAGTGCTTTTAGCTTACCTGATAAATTATGTAAACGTAGTGAAGGATGGTGTGGGTTAAGCTCTAATAGCTCTAGTGTTTTTTGATATTGTTTTTGTATATCTGGGTGCCTTCGCAAGAACTTTCTCGCTCGTTTCAAGTTGCTATCTGGGTAAATAAGTACGTAAGCCATTAACAAGTAACACGCTTTATATGTTCAGTAACACTTTCTTTAGTTACGCGAGCGTTAGCTATATCAGCTTTTGTTTCAAGTAATGCTACTTCTAATTCATATTCACGCATTTTATTATATTTTTTCATATCAATAATTACGTATTTTTGCTCACCTCGCACGGTTATTATGACTTCTTCTTCGGTATGCAAAATATTTGCTACTAAAGATACTCCTTTAGTTTTCAGTTCATTTGCTGAAATAGTTATCATTATTTTTACTCATAGCATTGTTTATAGTGCTATTAATAATACTCTACACAGTGCCTGAATGGAAGTTTAAAAGAATAATATCGCGCTCGCTGTAGTCAAGTTATACGCCAACTAAAGTCATGGGTAGTTTTTAACTTTTTATTGAAACCCTAGAGGTTTTTATTTAAGTGGCTGTCTGCACGGGTAGAGGGTTACTAGATGCGACTCATAAGTAATTTCTTAAGCTCATAAATTAATCAATCGAATAAATATCCGCCACCGGAAGCACCCCGAATTGATAAAGACCGTGCTTTAAATCTCGCTTTGGATGCGCACGCTGACAAAGTCTGCCTATAATATCAACGA
>JAESPR010000111.1 GCA_016765685.1 Colwellia sp.
ATCTTTAAACCTACTAAAATCAGAAACAGCGCATAAAGTAGGCATTAAAATTAAGCGGCAAATGGCAGGATGGGATAGCGATTACCTACTAAAAATATTACAAATATTTTAATGCGATTGCCCTACCTGAACAGAGTTTTCTAGGCAGTGCTGGAGTTGAAAATATTGCAAGCCAAAATCCAATGCAGACATATCACACTATGCCTACGGCAAGTGCAGGTAAACCCATGATAGGATTGCTTGCTGCGATGCTAGCAGATGATAACTTGCTAAGCCTAGATGATACGATTGATACTTGGTTGTCGGAGGACATTATTAATCAAATTCCAAACGGTAGTGAAATGACTTTACGACAATTGTTAAATCACACCAGTGGCATTTATAATTACGTTGATAATGAAGGTTATCTTGATCTGTTAATTGCCGAGCCAGACAAAATTAAAATCGATATGGATTTTTTAGTTCTAGCACTTAACCAACCTGCTTATTTCAAACCGGGTGAAGGTAATGAATATTCAAACACAGGTTACCTTTTGGCAGGTTTAATAATGGATCAAGTATTAGGCATGCATCATTCAATCGCATTAAGAGAACGCATTTTTGTCCCTCTTGGCATGGAGGCAACTTATTATCGTGGTATAGAAAAAGACCAAGGTGATTTTATTTCTGGCTATCATAAATTTGATGATGACGACGAAACATACGAGACTAAGTCGTTTTTGGAAAATGTTAGTCAAGCAAGTTCGCCAGTAATATCAAGTGTTGAAAATATGGCATTATTTATGAAAAGTGTTGTTGCCGAGCAGAGTTTTATCAATGACAGTATAAAAAATGAATTTTTTGGCGTTCAGCAGTTAATACCTAATAATAGTAACGGTGGTTATGGTCTTGGCATTAATGTAGATCCTATTGGGGACAACACTGCTTATTATCATGCTGGACTCAGCTATGGGTATCATACTCAAAATATCTATATTAAAGAAAAAGACTTAAGTATTACCGCGTTTATTAACTGTAGTACAGCCCCTATTTGTGAAAGCGCTATGGATAGTTTGATTAGAAAAGTGCTGGATAACGAACTTTAATAAGTCTTGGTATATAACCTAGCATATAAAATTAGGCGTTTTATCAATGTAACGCCTGATAAATCGACTTCTTGTTTGAAAAATAATATAAATTCATATATGGAAAAAATAATGAAAATAATCAGTTGCTTAGTCTGTATATTACTATTATCGTCATGTGTCTATTATGGCGTTCAGCGTAATTTTGAAATTGGGAATGATAGTAAAAAATCGGCTTGTAACACCGGCTCAATAAAAGATAAAGAAAAATGTAGAGCTGACCTTAAAAGACTTAATGAATCAATCAAAGCACAGAAAAGCAGGTAGGCTTTTTCCGATCAGAAGACCTAAAAATTAATCGATAGATAATGTACCTTATGCGTTAATGAATATAAATTTGACCATTTACATTTTGGGAGGTTTTATGTTTCCAAGACGTTAAAAAGTCCTTAGTTGTATGTTATTTTCATCTAGTTATACAAATCTAAGGTTTTCCATTTTTTCAGTGAAATAGTCACAGCTGTTCAAAAATACATTATATTAGCAATTTCGAGGGGATGTGCGCAGCCCCTAAATGACTAAGGCTGGTTTTACAAAAGCACTAAACTTAGCCACCAATCAAAAAAAGCATTTCAGTAAAACACATTTTTTTGATTGATCACAATATGTCATTGATATCGAGTTATTTCGTTGCACGGTAAACTTCTTTTCCGCCAAGTAAGGTTAAAATGACTTTAGTGTCGCGGATGGTCGTTGCAGGAATAGTAAATATGTTTTGATCTAAAACGATTAAATCAGCATATTTACCCACTTCTATCGAGCCTGTTTGCTTTTCTTGAGCAAGGGCGTAAGCGGCATTTAAGGTATAAGCTTTCACGGCAAGCTTGATAATATCTGCTTTTGGCATCGCGCCTTTAAACTCTTGCAGTGCATTTTGAATACTAAATAAAGGGTCTATACTCGCCACATCCCAATCACTGCTGATAACGATTTTTGCACCGGCTTTATGGATTGCAGGCAAAGCATCGGTATTTGATTTGTTATTGGCATAGAGCAAGTCGTAAAGTGCTTCGTCGCCATAGTAATCTCCGCTGTCATAATCTTCATAGTCGATATAATTCATTTGGGTATCGGCGGGTACATTTAGCGCAGCAAAGCGTGGAATGTCTTGTTCACTTACCCAACGAACATGGGTGATGTAATGACGTCTTTTATTACCGGTAAGTTTAGGATTTGCTTTATTAGCCGCTTCAATAGCGTTTAATGCTTCACGTGTGCCACGGTCGCCAATGGCATGAATTATCGCGCCAAAACCTGTAGGTTCAAGTTCAGTAATGTATTTGGCTAAACGTTTGCCAGTGAAATAATTACCTCCCAGTGGTTCAGCCTGATCATGTACTAATACACCGTAAGGGTCTAATACGGCGGCAGAGTTAAGATCAGGAACACCATCAGAATAAAACTTAACTTTATTGACTCGTAATAATGACGCTTTATCATTTTGATACATCGCTTTAAGTTGCTTTAACTGATAATCATCGTCTAAATGTGGATAAGCCCACAGTGCCATGATATTACGCGCTTTAAGGGTGTTTTGTTGCTGTGCTTTTAACCAAGGCTCTAAGTTACCTCGGATCCAATAAACTCGTGCGTTAACCGCGGAGGTAATGCCGTGTTTTGCTAACAGTTCTTGGGAGTTGAGGATCGCTTGGTAACGTGCCGCTTGCAGTTTTGGCGTCTTAGCTAATGCTTTATGCATTAACTCATCACCGGCACTGTCATATAAAATACCGGTTGGCTCTCCTGTTTTTGCATCTTTACCTATTTTCCCGCCTTGTGGATGTGGAGTATCTTTGGTAATACCTACCATGGCTAATGCTTTGCTGTTAACCCACATAGAATGGGATGACTTTTCCATAAAGGCCGCGGGTTTATTCGGAAAGGCTTCATCTAAAATTTCTTTAGGTAAACGATCTAAATTCATTAATTGATGATGGTCATGGCCGCCGCCTAATATCCAATTGTGAGGAGCAGGAATATCGTTACACGACTTGATCTCATCAATCCACAGCTCAGGATCATCCACTTTGGCTGAAATATCGACTAAATCACAACCAATAAATGTCTCTAAACTAGCGCCCTCCATCGGATGCACATGGGCATCTTGAAAGCCCGGCAAAACAAGTTTTTTCTGCATATCTTGTATGCTGGTGTTAGCACCAATATATTTTTTAACGCCTTTTCTATCTCCAACGTAGGTGATTTTTCCTTGATGAATTGCAATAGTACTGGCGTGTGGTTGTTGGTCGTTAACGGTGTAAACCGTCGCGTTGACTAATACTAAGTCAGCTGTTGGCTTTAATTCTTCTGCTATTGTCTTGGCATTAGTGGTTAAAATATTGCTCATAGAGACAAGTAACACACTTAAGGTTAATATTTTTTTCATCGGTAATTCTTCTAATGTAAAAGGGGTTAATTTAATCACCTCATTAAATCGTTAATCCATTCATATCACAAAAGATAAAATTTTGGGGTATTGATTAAATTTACTCACCTATTTGCTGATGATTTTAATGATAGAGCATTTGTTAAGTATGATAGATGAATTTTACTAATTAATGGCGTGAATATTTTACCGCGTTTAGCGCTTGCCCTTTTTCATTGTTCTAGGCAAACTTAATTTATATCTTTACCCTTTTAATACCAATCGAGTCTTTATGTATAATTACAAAAAATGTTATATCAACGGTCAGTGGCAACCGGTAAATAATGGCCAAGAAATAGATGTTATCCAACCCAGTACTGAAAAGGTCATTGGTAAAATAACTTTAGCCAATAAAATTGACGTAAATTTAGCGGTTCAAGCGGCTAAAAATGCATTTACTAGTTTTTCTCAAACCAGTAAAACTCAAAGAATTGCACTGTTAGAGCGTATCATTGAAGTTTATAAAGCAAAGTTTTCGCTTATGGCTCGCCATATTTCAGATGAAATGGGCGCACCCATGAACTTAGCCGGTGGTGCGCAAGCGGGGTCGGGTCAAGCGCATTTAGAACAGGCGTTAGCGGCTTTGAAAAATTCAGTCGATGAAGAAAAAATTGGTAATAGCTTGCTTTATCGTGAGCCAGTTGGTGTTTGCGCGTTAATTACTCCATGGAACTGGCCAGTGAATCAAATTGCTTGCAAGGTTGGCCCTGCTATCGCTGCAGGTTGCACTATGGTACTTAAGCCCAGTGAAATAGCGCCATTAAGTGCTTATTTATTTGCGCAAATTTTAGATGAAGCCGGTGTGCCACCGGGGGTCTTTAATTTAGTTAATGGTGATGGCATAAACGTTGGCTCAGTATTATCTAGCCATAAAGATATTGATATGGTTTCATTTACTGGCTCAACCCGTGCGGGTGTGGCAGTAGCAAAAGCGGCTGCTGACACGGTTAAAAGAGTTTCTCAAGAGCTTGGCGGTAAATCGGCCAACATTATTCTTGATGATGTAAATTTACCCAAAGCAATTTCGGCTGGTGTTCAAGCCTGTATGCACAATACCGGGCAATCGTGTAATGCGCCAACGCGCATGTTAATTCCTGAAAAGCTTTATGATGAAGCGGTTTTAATTGCAGCTAAAGCGGCTAATGCAATAACCATCGGCGATCTCGAAGATAAGAGTACCTTTATCGGCCCGGTTATTTCTCAAATGCAATTTGATAAAATTCAATCGTTAATACAAGTGGCCCTTGATGAAGGTGCAACACTTGTTGCCGGTGGATTAGGCAAGCCGGAAGGTTTGGAGCAAGGTTATTATGTTAAACCAACCGTTTTTGCCAATGTGCATAATAAAATGACCATTGCCCAAGAAGAAGTTTTTGGCCCTGTGTTAGTGCTAATTCCCTATAAAGATGAAGCACAAGCTATTGAAATTGCTAATGACAGCTTGTATGGCTTATCTGGTTATGTTTCTTCGACAAATCACGTTCGTGCGCTCAATATAGCTAAGAAAATTCGCACTGGCATGGTTCATATCAATTACGCTTGGACTGATGCTGCCGCTCCCTTTGGTGGTTATAAGCAGTCAGGCAATGGTCGTGAATGGGGTGAATTTGGCTTGGAAGAGTTTCAAGAAATAAAAGCGATCATGCTTAAATCTTAATTCAGCTTAATTTTGGAGAAAACCAATGAATACAGCCTCATTAACGAACAACGAAATAAACAATGAACCACGAAAAAAAGAGGATGTTAGTGAGGTGATTGTTGGCAAAGAAGTTACTCAAAAAGAAAAGTCGGAAATTTCTCCCATAATACCTAAGGTAAACACGTTTGTAGATAAACATGAAAGTCCAAATTATGTTTTAGGTTATAACTGATTTATCACTAAATTTAATGAAAGTAGAGGCTGAAACTGAAAAACGAGAGATAGTCGCATTTTCATTAGCCAGCAAAAATAGTTTTTATCTCGCAGTAAAATGGCAATTTCAAGTCAATAAACAACGGTTAATTCTCAACCAACAAATGATTAAGAATTTTACGTTATCTTGTCGTAAGGTCAGGACATTAAGGCGGCAAGTCGCATAATTATTACCTAACCTTATATATGTGATGATTATATAAGGCAGTAATCAAACCCTGCCTTAATTGGCTTGTATGCTATTATTTTCTTTGATCCATTGTTTAACGGGAACAATCCATTCGGGTCTAGGCCGATAAAAAGCACCGTGCTCTTTACCTGTAGAAATAGCAATTTCATCGAACGAAGTTAATTTAGGGCTTCTATTATTTAGCTTTTCACACGTACTAGCACGATCAGTCGTCTCATATATAGATAGCAACTTCCCATTAGCCTTTATTTCGGCGTATTTACTTGAAGCAATGCGTCCACACGCGGCAAGAAGAATGGTATTTACGGGAGTGGTTGCTAAGTTGTGTGATGTGATGGCGGTAATAAAAGCTCCTCTAGAGAATCCCATAATAGTGATATGATTAGCATCTATTCCATTTTTCAATAACTTTCTAACATCTTTAGCTAATGCTTCGGCATGTTCAAAGGGATCGGTATCTTTAGGACGATGATAAGCAATTAAATTATATTCATTATCAGATAAGGACTCTTTTATCGCAGGAAAATCATAAATCCCCCACCTTTCATTTTTAGGAGTCGGGTTGGTGCCTTCAACAATAAAACCATGAGAATAAAAGACATATTTTTCATTGGCATTAATTTGATTTGGGAATTTATCGAAAATATTTCCTCCAAAAGTTAATGAAGAAAAAAGAATAATTATTAAAAATGAATATTTGATACGGGCTCTCCTTGAATAGTTAACGCCCTAATAAGCGGCTGATAATAGTTTGCTAAAATGTGTAGTGAAGCGAAATTGAGTAAACTGTTATTTGTTCTGCTTGATTGGCGTTGTAGCTGTACGTTACACCAAGTGTATTTCAAGCTTTTTACCTAAAGCAGAGGCAAAACGCTCCAATGTTGATAATTTAACATCTTCAGAGTGATTTTCAATTCTTGATATTGCACTCTTTTGAGTATGTAATTTAGACGCAAGCTCTAATTGAGTTAATCCAGCGTCTTTTCGTGCTTCTTTTAAGAGAACACCAAACTTAAATGATTGATAACCTGCATCATAATTATCAGCAAGTTCAGAGTCTACCTCTTTGCGTTTAGCTAAGTACTTTTGTAAATCACTCATGATGCTTTCCTCAATAAACAGTCTTTACGACGCTTTTCTGCAACGTTGATTTCTTTTGTTGGTGTTTTTTGAGTTTTCTTTTGAAACCCATGAGTTAACACAACAAGGTTATCTCCGTCGAAGAAGCCTAATAATCTAAAAATATTGCCACTGACTAGAACTCTCACTTCCCAAATACCATCAGTATTGGTTAATTTTTTCAAATAAGTCGTTGGGATAACATCAAGTTCCTCAATTAGTTGAAGAACTCACGCAACTTTTCGCACTTGTTTTCCTGAAAGAGAATCAAGAAAGTCAGATATTGGGCATTCACCATTTTCAGTAGTGCAGAAATTAATTTTTTTCATAGCGAAAGGCTAACGCACAGGTGAACTTTTTCAAAGGTGCTCAAACCTGATGGCACTGCTATTTGTCCTGCTTGATTTGCTTGTTATACAGTTCTTTTAGATACTTTGGAGCAAGATCGGCTCCATTTGGCCAGACAACTGTTTCAAGTTCGGAATCAATTGCTACTTGAGAAAATACATCAATATTTTTTAATGGCTCAAATATAGAGCCTATTAGCATACCGTTCAGATCAACTTCTCCAGATGAACCATCATCAAAAGATAGCCAAAGTTTGAAATCAAAAATATGTTTTGCTGCTTTTATATGAAGCATAATATTACTACAGGGGTGCTATATTATCTAAAGGTTGACCAGTACGAGCTTTTTCCCAATTTGCTTCAAGTTCTGCTTTATGAAATGAAATCCACTATTGTACAAATTTAACTGCTCTTTTAGGAAGCTCACCTTCAATCAAGTCACCGCTAAAATTGAAAAGAGCTTCATAGCCAGAATATTTAGCATGAAAATGAGGTGGATTGTGATCATTAAAATACATAGCGATCAAAGTGCCATAAAAACGACTTATAACGGGCACAGGTTATTTTAGGCTCTAGTTAAACTTAATAATGATCGTACACCAATGCTTGATGAAGTCAATTAACTGCATAACGCTTTAAATAAGCGGAAAATAATGGTTGGCTATAATCGCGAAGCGATGGCCAACTGTTATTTTTCCGTTTAAGCAACTTGTATGGTTAATGTGCTAAAGTTTTTAATAATGATTTATAGACGTTTATATCCTCGTTACCTTCAGCCAGTTTAACCGCTTTTTCTGCGGAGCTTATTGCAAGCGAGTTTTTACCTGCTTGTGTATATGCTTTTGATAGCTGACTATATAGCGCAGGTGAGTGCGGATAATATTCAACTGCAAGCTGTAGCCAAGGTATTAATCTTTCAATTTTATTTTGTCTATAGAGAATCTCTGCTGTTTTCATCATATTATGAATAGAATTGAAAGACTTTTCTAAAGGTATAATTTTAAAACCATAATGCTCAGATAGTTGTTGATATCTATCCGATAAGGCTTGTGCGGGGTCAGGACTACGCCACATTTTTCTATAATCAATATCCCAGACTTCTCTGGCGTAAATTGTTTCTAAACCATGTTGTATCCCTGGTACTGACATTCCGTAATGGTCTTCATCATGAATTATTTCAAACTTATATCTAATATTGGGGTTTGCAATATTCTTTAGCTTTTTAGGAATATCTACATAAAGTGCCGCTTCTTTTTGTCCTCTTTTTATGATATCTCGGCTAGCAATACCAATATAAATACTTGCCTTAGAACGTTTTTTATCTGAAATTTCATCAATAAGTTTCTCTCCAATGCTCTTTCCAGACTTTAGCTTTTTACCAATTTCCGCAGCCAGTACTATATAGCCACTAAATAAATCAGGCTCAGACCAAAAAGCCTGTAAGACAGAACCGAAAGAAGGTGACATTCCTATGATGGTTCGATGGGAGTTGACCCTAAATTTTTCTTCTATTTGCGGTATAAGTTCATTTCTAAAAAATTTAAGGTACTTGTTTGTTTGCCCTAACCCATTCCCATAAAAAAAAGGATTACCTTTGTCGTCGAACAGCTCTAATGCCATCTCGATCCGTTTGCCTGTGTTATTGGGTATCCCCACTATGATGCTTTCAGGCATATAATTTCTGGCCGCACGAATTCTAACCATTGAGCGTGTTAAATCAAAAAGAAATTCGCCATCCATAACATAAATAACAGGGTAATGATGAGATGAGTGTTTGTAACTTTCGGGTAATGATATAAAGATTTCACGTTCTTCATCTAATACTGAGGATTTAAGGCTATATTTATCACCCGAAATAATATGTCCATTTTTTTGTAAATTAATTCCTAAAGCATTTGAATTAAAAGTAAAAAGAGAAATTGTAATTATGATATATCTAATACAACATTGCATATTTATTCCATTTATGAGTGTGGGCGACCATTTAACGCCCATTAAGCGGCTGGTAATAGTTGGTTATAATGCGTGAGGAACGAGTCGCAGCCAACTGTAATTTTTCCGTTTGATTGTTATATGTGGCTGTAATGGCATACACATAACGATTGATAAATATAAAGGGTTAGAACGTGGAATGAGTAGAACTAAAAACCGATCGCCACTTAGCCACTAACCGTAAATTTTGATCTTTTACACAAAAAATCATTGTTTTCACTTAATAAACTAGGCGAAAACTGTGTTACCAAAAACAACAAACCAATTTAACTGCGCTAAATTTACCACAAAAAATAAAAGAAACAAGCGCAAAATTCTTAAATAAATGCCCAAGCCACAAGTAAAAATACTTAGAACAAGTGGTGACATATAACGCCCGAATAAGAGGCAAATGATAGTTGGTTAAAATAAGCGAGGTACGAGCAAAAAAATCAACTGTTAGCCGTTCGACTTTATTGGTTTGATATGCAGATGGTTAGCTGCTTTAAGATAATCATCCACTTGCGTTTGGTTTTTAAGTTCAATAACTTCTGTGCCTTTAGCTTCTATCTGTTTCAATAGTTTGAAATAACTCTTTCTTTTATTATGATATGTTTTTAATACCCACAAAATAATTGAATCACGACTAAAAAAAGTTTGCTTAAATGATTCAACATTTCCTGCGAAAAGCTTCTTTTTTGTCGCGGATCTTACGATTGAACGAGTAATAGAGCGATATAAAACCAAGCTGAAAGAGTGATTCAACCATATAATTTTAGTAGCTCGCGGCCAAACAATATCACGAGCAACAGAATAATTTCCATCTACGATCCAAGAACTTGATGAAGTGGCTTTATTTACTAACTCACGAAATTCTTCATCGGGTCGTTCTTTCCAGTTTGGTAACCAATGCAACTGATCTAATTCAATATATTCAACTTCAGATTTCTTAGCTAAATATTGGGAAAAAGTAGACTTGCCACTGCAACTAGATCCAATAACTACTATACGACTCATCTACTACTCTTTGTTTGATTAACTTACATGCCTATGTAGATAACTCAGGAGCCCATATTTAATTCGGCGATTCTTCTGTAGGTCGACATTTATGTCGTCAAATATAGAATAAATAACATGGATTGATGGGCTGAAGCCCAACCTACAGGTTTACCTGAAGCAAGTACATAGGCACGTTAACTTATGACAACTCAATATTATCTGAACTCAATAGTTGACGACTATTACGTAACGTTAGTATTTTAATATCATTTTCAATTTTATAAATGATAGAATAACTACCAAAAACTATTTCACGATAATTTGAGCCTAATAATTCTGGTACTTCACGACCCATTTCAGGTTGGGAGCCAAGCAGCTCAGTACGATCAAATATATCGTTTACCCATTTTTCAGCAGTTGGAGGTTTATCAAGCGCGATAAATTTAGCGATGCCTCTAGTTTACCTAATGCTAAAGGAGACCAAACTACTCTCAATTTTTAATGCTCGTCAAAACTTGTAAGCGAGCATTTGAATTAGAAACACCTAAACCTGCAGAAAGTTGAGCTTCTGCTTTTTGTACTTCTTCAAGTAATTCTATTTTTTCCTGCATGGCTTCATACTCAGAAACATCAATAACTACAGCCACACCTTTTCCTCTTTGGGTGATAATAATGGGTCGTCTTGTTTCATTTATTTGTCGTATAAATGAAGCCGCTCCAGCCCTAAAACTGGATAAGGGTTGAATATCTTCATTAAAATGAATTCTACTCATAACTATACCTTTAGTTGTACTATATATGGTACTGATTATAGTAAAAACGAGAAGCTAGCACAAGGCATTGCTTTTGAGCTATAACTCCATTTTAGTTAATGGGATAACCTTATCTGGTGGCAGTCGGTAATATAAAGTAATAGCGATGAACATGGTAAATAGCTCTGCGATAGGTAATGCCAAGTAAATTCCTATCGAACCAAAGAAGTGTGGTAGCAAATAAATAAATAAGATAGGAAATAGTAAACTGCGGGCTAAAGCAATGATGATTGACGGTAATGGTTTATGAATAGCGGTAAAGTAGGCTGAGATCACTAAATTTATACCACTGATAATAAATAAAGGCCATATGACTGCGGCAAAATTCAATACCATCTCAATGGTAGTAATGTCTTTAGATTCAAGAAAAAAATCAGCTAAAACCTCAGGTGAGCTGATCGTTATTGCCGATAATATAATGCCAATAACGAGTACCGAAATAATTGCATTTCTAATAAAATCTTTAATGCGATCAGGTCTTTTTGCGCCGAAATTTTTACTAATTAACGGCTGTAAAGAATCACTAATGCCAAAACTTACCATGATTGAAAACCAAATTAGATAACTGACAACGGCATAGGCCGCTACACCATCAACGCCAAAAGATTGCAGCATAATGTAATTGAATATTAAGGCAGTTATACCAACCGAGGCTTCATTAACAAATTCAGAAGCCCCATTGCTGGCTGACTTTAAACATTTTGACCAAGAGCCTTTAGGTTTAATGAATTTGATGGTTGCAGCAGGTGAAAAAAAGTGGGGTAATAGCACAACAATTAATACCAGTTGTGAAATTCCGGTCGCAATAGCTGCACCGACAAGGCCTTGTTTTAAATAAACAATAAGAAACCAATCTAAAAGCACATTGACACTGGCAGAGAGAAATAAAGCCCCAAATGCGAGACCCGGTCTACTATCTACTTTGACAAAGTAATCTAAGACAAGGCCTATCATTAAAAAGGGAATAAAAGGCAAGAAGGTTAAAATATACGTTGCTGAGTCTCGATGTAAATTATTTTCAGCGCCAAAAGCGGTTAACACCACGTCATAAGAAAAATAAATAATAGTTGCCATCAACAGGCTAAGCAACGTTACGATTATTAATGTTTTTGAAAACATTTCTGACGCTAAGTTATATTTGCCTTCTGCCAGTAATTTACCACTGACTACTGAGCTGCCAATACCTAACATTAAGGCGAGGCCAAATAAAAGAGCAAATATTGGCATGGTAAAATTAACCGCGGCAATGGCAGAGGCGCCGACATAGTTGCCAACAAAAAAACCATCCACGACGGTAGCAGAAGAAATGGCTAACATGCCTAACACTGAAGGTAGCGCGTATTGAAAGAATACTGAGGTGGTGTTTTTGGTAACGGTTTGCATCGTGCTCTACTTTTAGTCCGTTGGTATAGATTGGTTTAGTCTTTAATTACGGTGCGTCAATCAATATATTATCGTGCCTGTGCACTTTACTCAGGAAAACCGTAAAATTAAAAAAATTATTACTTTGTAGGTCGACACGAGCATAGCGAGGCTCGACATTTAGCATTTTCAAGCCTTTTGTCGAGGCAGGACAATATGCGTCCTGCATTGTCTAAGAAGTTACCTCCTTGTAACGTAAGCAATCGACCTACATTTAATCCTGAGCCATCTACATAGGCATGTATTATTAATATTAAATTAACATGTAATTAATGATGGTTTAACTGGTAATTTTTACATGCTTGACTAAATGATTTGAAAATTTCAAAATAAAATGAATTACTCGCTATTTGCCACTCAGGGTGCCATTGCAGCCCTAAAAAATAGCTGTTGTTATTGCTTAAAGAAATAGCTTCTATTAAACCATCAGACGCTACTGCTTCAACTTTTAACGAAGGAGCGAGCACCTTGACTCCTTGGTTATGTAATGAGTTGATTTTTTGTTTTAATTGGCTTTTCATTATGTTGGCCAGTATACCGTTATCGGTCAGGGTAATATCGTGGGCATAGGCGTATTGCTTCGCTAAACTTTGATTTTTATCTTCACTATGATTAACTTTGTTTGAACATTCATTTAAGCGCTGATGCAAACTGCCACCCAAAGCTACATTCATTTCTTGAAAACCTCGACATATGCCTAATACCGGCATACCTATCTCTACTGCTTTATTAATTAGCGCCAGATTGGTGTGGTCTCTTTTGGTATCTCTAAGCTCGTTTTTGTTAGCTTTGTTAGCAGGGGCTGGCGCTTCATTATAATGTTCAGGATGCAGGTTTGAATAGCTGCCCGTTAAATAAAGGCCATCAAGGTGGGGCAATAAGTCTAACATTTGCTCACCTAGAGACGGAATAAGCACGGGTATTATATTACTACCTTGCACGACAGCATTGATGTATTTGTCCGCAACCATTTGAAAGTCATGAAGCCCCAATTTGTTATTACAGCAACTGATACCGACTAAGGGCTTCTTGATCGCTGTAGTTAAACTTTTATTTATCATGTTGAACTCGTTAGTGCTTGAGGGTTAGTGTTGCTTTAATACCGAGAGAGTAAATTTTTGCATGTATTAGCGGAATTTTAAAATTAATAATTAATACAGGTAAACCCCCGGCTCTGCCGGGGAGACTCACATAGGTTCTACCTATACCGCGGTATAGGTATCCTTTCACCTCGACTAAAAGAGGAAAGAAAACCTATGCAAGATTATAAGAGTTTG
>JAESPR010000055.1 GCA_016765685.1 Colwellia sp.
ATTGCGTCAACAAACTGGCGGCTAGCGGTCGCTTTAACAACGTACTAGAGGTACATCATGGATTTAACTACAATCGAAGGCATTACATTTACACCAGAACAAACAGCGGCAATCATGAAGCAACATCAAACAGGTATTGATGCGGCTACTACTGGCCTAGTAAACAAGAATAACGAATTGCTTGGCGAAAAGAAGACAGCTATGCAAAGTGTAAGTGATGCAGATTTAGCATTAACACAGGCGCGTGAAGTAGCAACAAAGGCTGAGGAGGATAGATTAAAATTAGCCGGTGACGTTGAGGGTTTAAAATCTCACTATGAAAACCAATTAGCTGAAGCTACAGCGAACGCAAATACATTAGCTAAAACCGCGCAAGATGCTTTATTGTCACGCGACAAAGGCTCTGTAATGAGTCAAGTATTGGGTTTAATTCATGATGACTATAAAGGGCTTGCAGAGGCGCAGTTGTCAAACATGCTAGAAATTGGTTATAATGACCAACAACAACCAACAACCGTATTTAAAGATAAAGGTGTAGTGGTTGCGAATAACGTTGATGAGTTCAAAAGCTGGGCTGCTGAACAACCTCAATTTAAACGAATACTAAACGGTGTTGATTCCAGTGGAGCAGACACAACGCAGTCAAGAGCTAGTGGCTCAACGACTAATAAAGAGTACAAAAACATGAGTATCGCGGAACAAACTGCATACTTAAAAACAGTTAACCCACAGAGGAATTAATCATGGCTTTAGGTGATTTTCAAGTATTTAACGATTTTGCGTATAAGGCTTTTGCCGTAACGCTACAACAGCAAGTAATGTTGTTTAACGCTGCTTCACGTGGTGCAATTACAATGTCCACAGAAGCTTTCGCTGGTGATCATAACCAAAAGGCTGCATTTGAAAACCTTGCATCTTTAATTGGTAACCGTGACCCAAGCTCAACCGCTGCCGCTGCAACACATGCGCTAGCAGAGCTTTTACAAATCGATGTTAAAGTTGGTTACGGCTCGCCTAATATCGAGTTTACCAATACTTCATTTGATTGGACTAGCCGCGACCCATCAGAAGCAGGCACATTATTTGGTAATGCAGTCGCTGAAGGTTCAATGGCTTATATGCTTAACAGTGTATTGCTATCTGCCGTTGCTGCTATAGATGATGCAGACTTGGTATTTGATGGTACTGCAACGGTTGCTTCTTTACCTAACCTTAACTCAGGTGCTGCTTTATTTGGTGATCGACAATCATCTATCGTTGCATGGGTAATGCACAGTAAATCAATGAATGACATTTGGGGTACTGCGCTAGCTAACGGTAATGACCTATTTGAATTCGGCACTGTTGCTATTGTATCTGACCCGTTTGGTCGTCCGTTGATTATGACTGACTCAGCCGCTTTGCATTTTGACAATACTGGTACTGAAAACTATCATCAGTTAGGTTTAGTTGCTGGCGGTTTAGCAGCACAAGACCAAGGTGATATGAGAATCTATGAAGATTTAGATTTAAGCGAAACTAACGCTAAGCGCATTATGAAAGTCGAAGGCTCTTTCGGTGTAGGTATTAAAGGTTATACTTTCAACGCTGCTGTTGTTCAGCCTGACGATGCTGCACTTGCATTAATTACTAACTGGTCGCGCATCACTGACTTAGGTCATAAAGATTGTGCTGGTGTAGTAGTTACTACTTTATAGGTGATACATGAAAGCTATTATTAAAGATTCTTTTAGTAAGGCTGAAGTATCAAGTGGTGATTTACTTGTTACTCCACGTAGTTTTAAATATGTGAACTACTGGAGTAAGTACGAGGTTAGCGGTTTAAAATACTATGTAGATAAAGCCGTTAATCTTGGAGCTAAAAAGCCAAAGCCTAAAAAGAAGAAAACAGACTAAATAAAAGCCTCGTTTAATACGGGGCTTTTTTATGCGTGTCATATAATGCTATAATACTTATGCTTTCGTTGAGGGACTTAAGCGCGGCTAGCTAGCCTTCTCCCTATTATCCCTCACTCCCTCAAAGCAAACGGATTTGCTTCTTTTTTAATTCCCTCATTAACAATCGAGGGGCTTATGCGCTCAATGAATGAAATACTCGCCGATATAGTTTTAGCTGTAGGCGGCACTGTAACAAATCCAACAAACCGTAATCAACTTTTAGCCGATTGGCTACTTGCGCTTTAACACATCTACTCATTGGAGAAATGACAAATGAGCATAAGAAACGAATTACTTGAAGAAATATTAAACGCTACACAAGCGGGGCCAGGCTCTCTAACTAATCGAGTCAGAGTTACACAGGCATCTGATTTAGCTGGTGCACTAGATAGCACAAAGGAATATTTTATTGATGGTATTATTGATATGGGCAACCAATCAATAGAAGCGCCACAAGGTGGAATTAACTTTACCGGCTATAACTTTGACCTATCAAAATTAATATCATCAGCCGCAGGGTACACCATGTTTACATCGCCCGTCGGTGGTAGTGGTGATTTTCTTGGTAAGGATTACGCTATCGAGGTTACAGGCGTAGGCTCTCAAGTTTACGATATTGTAAGTGATACGGGGTTCGAGGCTTTCGAGTTCTCACGCATTAATTACAATAATTGCTCATCACTAGGTACTATCGATAATTACCGCCAAGGCTTAGAAGTTGGTACTGGTCGTTTTGGTGGTAAGCCTGAGTTAACATTAAAAGGTACATGGGTCGGTGGTTACTTCATAGATACATCAATAGTTAGGGGTATGGTTGACGGCGCTTATACTTTATTTAAGGCTGGCGCTGGATTTACTATGGCATCACGCTTCAGGTCTAATCAGAACATCGACTTACCTGCGAATGCTTCTTTCTTTGACTTCTCCGTTGCTAACTTTCCCAACCCATCAACGATACAAATTGACGGAGCTATTATTACAAGAAACGGCTCGATAGATACAGAAGATGCGAATATAAATCCAAACATAACTGAGGCTGAATTACCCAGCGCATTCATGGGCAACCAAGGCATGCATAATACTTTTGTTGGCGGCAAGTATGCGGTATCAGCAGAGGTAACGACAACTATCAATACTCAGGGTGTCTTTGAGGTTTTAGCGGGCACGTTCACAACTGAAGGATTGCAGCATTTCGATCAACCATCAAACGGACAGGCTAGGCATTTAGGTGTAAGCCCGAGAAACTTTATATTTGTTATGAATATGACAATTACAGGGGCGCAGAATGAAGAGGTTGAAATAAGAATAAGACGTTTTGATTCGTCATCAACAACCACTAGCACCATTGAATCACAAGTAAGGCAGGTAAATGCCTTTGCTGGCGGTAGAGATGTAGCATTCTTCAACCTATTTACTGCTGTGGATATCGACCAAGATGATTATCTATTCTTAGAAGTAGCTAATAATTCATCAACCACAAACTTAACTGTTGAAGTTGATGGTTTCTTTGTTATTACGGAGAGATAATATGACTACTAGAAACGAGCTATTATTAAAAGGCGGAGCGGCTACTGGTGGCATCGGTGCAACTTATACCGGCGGAACATTCCTTGTTGGCGTTAATAAGCTACTATCAAGCGGATCGAGTTTTGAATTAATCATCTCAACTAATGGTGAGCAGTTGGTTATGGACTCGCCTATCGTAAATAGCAACAGCGGTGATTTAACGTTTAACTTATATGAGGACACTGTATTTACTGGCGGAACTCCTGTAACAGCTTACAACAATGACAGGAATTCTGATTTTGTTGCTGTGATAACTGGTCTTGTAGTTGATGCGACTATATCCGATATTGGCACTCAGATACAGCCAACGGTTAATACTGTGGGTGACAATAACAGTGGCGCGGCCAGGACTTTTGCTCTTGGCTATCCTACTATATTTAAACCTAATACTAATTACACTTTACAAGTAATACACAATGACGGGCAGAACAGGCAGGTTAATTTATACGTGTCAGCATTTAGGCGTAGAGATTTATAATAATAACTAGGTTAATGATTAAGGGGCTATATTTATATATGCCCCTTCTTTTTTATTTATGTTAATTATACTTTTCTGCAATAATAAACCCTGCCATTACAAATAAAGATATAGGTGATGCAAAGAACGAAATAACAAACCCTATCTTAGCCGTATTCGAAAGGTCTCCATAACAATTAAACCCCATTCCTATATGTATTAAATACGCAACAACACAGTAAATGTAAATTGATTCCATCATAACCCATACCCCTCATCGAATTGGCTAAGGTCGATACATGCAACGCGATTTCTTGTGTGATGCTCGTCTGCTGCTTCTTTGGTGCCAAAAATAACATCGCATGCGCCTTGCTTATAAACATTAACAAACCCGCTAAGCTTTTTAGGTGCTATAGGCTTAACCCAGCATTCATTGAATGAGCCGCAGCCAATGCCCATTGTAGGGTGGTTAAATGTGATTATGCTATCATTACGTACCGCACTCAAACCTATGACCTCAACCTCCTTACCTTTAAAATCAATAATGCGCGAATCACTTTCAATATCACCAACTAAAAATGTAGAGCCAATCTTTGGAACCATGCCGTTATGAAACATTACCTGTGTGTATTTAATCATGTTACTCTCCTAAGTAAATATAAACCAACTAATCATTATCGAACCAATAACCATTGCACACACTATCATTGAATCATTCTTTTTCTGAAGCTTGTAAATCTTCATCCTTAAGTCAGCGGCTTCGTGTCTTAGCTTAATGTGAGCATCAAGTGCTCTACGTGCTTCATGTTCATTGTTAGGGTTTGTCATTGGTCTGCTCCTTTTTAACCTGCTTTGATACTTCACAATATACCGCGCCATCTATCACCACACAGTTACGTTTAAGCCATCTTCTAGCTTGTGACTGGCTAACACCTTGCGAGCGTGCAAAGTCGCTCTGATTGTTGTTATGGTGTTCTTTTATGTAATCAGTTAGTTTCATGTTCAGCCTTTAACCCCTTAATTTTGTCATTTAACTTATAAAGCAATTCACCGTAAACAGAGCCGATATCATCACCCTCAAATAAAATCATCATAACCCTGCATGTTTCCATTTCTCTGCTGAGTATCGTTACCATATTCATCCAGTGTTCAATTTTCATGATATTGATTTTCTCGCTTTTAGGTAATCTAAAATATGCTCAAGTGTGCTCGTTTTGTTTATTATCCTCGTGTTGTATAAATTATTTATTTGATGCAATAAGGTTTTAAGCATAGATTCAACACACGCACCGTCTTGCTCTCCTTGATCAAGGTCTATTCTTATATTGGCTTCTAACTCTAAAGACTCGCGCCTTTCCTGTTGCCATTTAGATAATTTACTCGCATAGCAAATGTAATCTAAACCCGCAATACCAGAGAGTAACTGACTAACACTAGCCCCGTTTTGCATGGAGTCTCTGAAGGTATTTAAAGATTCATCTATAACGCTTGAGCTGTAATCCCTGTATATAATATTTTCATTTTCCATTTTAATCACCTTAGCCCCGAAGGGCTTATTTTTTATTGGTATTTAGTAAATTGGTTAGTGCATTTTTCTTCATAATCTTTATTAGTAATTTCTGCTGCTTTGCTTGCTGTCATTTCACCAAGCTTTACACCGATTATAAGGTATCGTTCGACGCTGCAATTACTCGACATTTTAAAACCTAACTGCTTGCTCATTTCATTTATGATTAACTGCTTTGCTTCTTTAGTTTTCATGTAAATCATTTGATTCTCGTTAGTTGCTGCGTTGTTGTTGAAGTAATAATAACACCTTATAGTATTAATGCAATACCTTTTTGTATTTAAATTAAGTTTATTTTTGTTTAGCAGTGAACGGTGATATAATTACCTTGCGGTGTGAAGACCGTTTAAAAAGAAATTGGTAGAGGGTATTTAGAATTGTGATCTTTGGTGGGTTTTTCATCTACTGATTTCACCCCTCTTCAACAGAGGTTACAATTTTAAGTACCTTTTTTGTATCTGAATTAATATTACATATGCGTAGTGTGACCCACAAGCCACTAATTCGATAAGAGTCACCAGATACAATCCTCTACACTTAACCGGTGTTTGAAACCTTTAGCGGGGCGAGTGGGTTTGAAGCCCACACACTTTCTAAACTCCTTCATACTGCCGAATTTTCTCGGTTATCGTAAAAAACCTTAATCAAGCTAACGATTATAATTAGCAAATATCGAATACTTAGTATTAATCGACTTTTAGACACGAGAATAAACAGCATTTTCTGCATGGTATATGGATTGGGCATCCAACAAGGATTGTGAATAGCTAGCTGATACTGATTTAATACTACTTGATATAAACTAAGCGCACTTACTCATCCATGCAGTAACGTGTCTAATGATACTTATTGCCTTAATTTAACAAATCAATCTATCGTGCTATAATTAGTTATCAAACAATAGGATTAATCAAAATGGCTCAGAATTTAGTTATACCTGGCGCAGACAATAAAGTCAGATTTGAATTTGGCGGTATCGATCTTAATCTCGCTACAGACTTATCAATAGTGTTTGGCTCTGAGGTTTACACGCTATTATTAAACCCGACCATCGTATTTATTGAGTCAGCCACAACACTGGCTTTAGACTTAAATGCTACGGCAGAAGTTGGTAAAATATTCGCAACAGTAAAATACTTTGATGCGGGCACTACTTTAGGCGAGGACATCACAAGCCGTGAACTTGGCAATAGTGATCAAATAGTTGTAGCTATCGGTACGCAGTTAATTATCGAAGATGGCTCAGTGGTTGCGGATGCTAACTCTTGGGTAACTGATGCTGAATACAAAGCCTTTGCTAAACTAAAAGGTTATTCAGTGCCGGCAACACAGCCAGATAGAGAAGCTAACTTAGCTAACGCTTACGACTTTATCAATATGACGTATGAACAGCGCTTACAAGGCGGCAGGGTTACACCACAAACACAGACAGGCGTATTACCTCGCAATGGTATGATTGCCTATAATGCTTTCGTTGGTAATGATGAAATACCTAATGATTTTAAAAACGCTCAAATGTTAGCGGCATTCTCTATTAACGATGGCGTTGATACTAACGCAGTTAAAACAGATGCAGACTTAGCAAGCTTTACGGTAGTAGGTGTTTACGCTGAAACTTATCAGGCCAATTCAAATACACCGACACTCGCACAAATGCCAGCAGTTTCAAGAACATTAACGCCGTATACTAACGCCGGTCTTGGTGGTGGTTTGAGTCGTGATAACATGGGGTTTTTAGGTTAATGGCTAAGCTTACTCTTGATATTAGAGTTACAGATACAAAGCCTATTGCTGATTTATTAACAATGCTTGATGATGATAGCGATTGTATTGAAGAGCCGTTAAGAACTAAGTTAATAGTATGGGCTGAATTAAACAACAAGGTTGATGATAATGGGTAGCGCTAATATACAGGCTAAAATTAAAAAGGGTTTAGCTAAGGCGATTAATAAAACTGGCTCCGCATCTAGTGAGAAAGTATTTTTAATTCAGATGATCAACACTGGTGGTAATACTCCACTTGATCCACCTATTACCACTGAAACACCTATAGAATTAGTTAACGCTATATTCAAAGAGTACAATCAAAGCTTGATAGGCGGTAATATTGTCGCGGGTGATAGGCAGTTGGTAACAGATAATACTGTTGTGATAGAAGTCGGTGATACTATCGAGCAAGGCTCTACCAGATACACTGTAATCGATTTAGGGCAATCAGCACCTACTAGTGATGTACTTGTTTACATGCCACAGGTAAGGGTTAAATAATGCCGCTTATAGGTCGTGTTAATTTAGATTTAGCTATAGACGATCTAGTCAATGTAACTAATGATAATCTGCGCGGTGTTTATTTGGCTGGACTAAGTGCTATCGTTCAAGGTACGCCAGCCGATTCAGGCCGAGCAAGAAACAACTGGTTTTTGTCAGTGGACGCGCCATCAAATAAAATCACAACGAGTACTAGTGTTGGCGGTGGTGGCTCATTAAGTCAAGCTGCTAAAATGCCTAAAGATGTATTAAATAATAAAATATTCTTTACTAATAATCTATCTTATATCGGCGTACTTGAATACGGTGGTTTTCCTTCACCAGTTGAAAACGGTTCTTACATTAAGCGATCAAAAAGCTTTGAGATATTATCAATTAACGGGTTTAGTAAACAAGCTCCTGGTGGTTGGGTGAGAAAAACAGTCATCAAAATGCAAAATAAAATAAGGTCATTATGAGTTACTTTCAAACTAAAAGAGCTATGACTACTCACCTACTTAACAACTTGCCAACCGGCTTAACTAGTGATGATGTGGCATTTGAAAACCATAAGTTTGTACCTGCCAATAAATCATTATGGCTTGCTGCTTACTTTATCCCTGTATCAACTGAAGCTATGGGGCAAAGTGCATCTAGTGGTGATGAGAATCGCGGTATATTTCAGATTAGTGTATTTGTCGCGTTGAATAACAATGATTTCGACAAGGCACAATTAGATGCTATAGATGAATTAATCAGCGCATTTAAATATAACACGCAAATGGTGTATAATACCCAGACGGTTCAAGCATTAGAAAGCACTGTTAACACTGGCTCAGAAAGTGAGGCGTGGTATCAGCGAGATATATCAATTAATTATTTAACATTTAGTAACAGGTAAGGGAAAAATTATGGCTAGTTCAGGCGAGATTAACGGCACACCATGTATCGTTCAAAATGGCTCAGGTGAAGTTGTAGGTCAAGGCTCTTTAACTCACACTTACGGAGGCACATTGATTGAAACAAGTAACCAATCAAACGGTGATTTTATCACCTACATGGAAGGTGAAAACGCAGGTAAACAACACATTTTTGCGGGTGAATTTACTTACAATAACGACACTCAATTCCGTAAAGTTCGTGGTGATGTATTTAGTGCCACTAGTGATACTTACACGCTTACCTTTATTTCAGATGCTACCACTGACGAATCGTTTAGTGGTACGTTCTTTCCTACTGGCTTGACTGATAATATCGGGCAAGGAGTAAAGGTAACGACAGCATTGTCATTTAACTCTAGCGGCGCGGTAGTTCATGTACCAGCAGTTACATAATGGAAATTAAACTATGCTTTAAAACTTATAGCTGCAAGTTAAATCTTGCGGCTTGTAAGTCATTTCATGAGCAAACAGGTAAAGATTTAAATTACCTGCTTATGTGCTACTTAGATTTATTTAGGCAAAACGCAGCACTTGGAACTACTGAAAGACTCAAAGAGGCTTTTGGCATGGAATCATTTGACGTTGTAGCTAAGTTATTTCATTGCTTGATAGTGCAAGAAGATAAAAGTATTCCGTTAGCTGAGATTGAAGACGGTATGTTCCGCGTTGGCTGGATGCCTACTGATATGGACACTGATATGTGTGAGCCGTGGGCCATGGTTATAACTCAACTTGCAAATGATGTTAGTAGTTATTACGCAGAACTTGATAAAAAAAAAGTAATTACTTAGGGATATCGAGCGCAACTGTAGAAGAATTCAGCGTTAAATACTGGAGTTACTTCAAGTACTGCGTAAAAGAATTAAAGATAGCACCAAGCGAGGCTTGGCAATTAGATCTAGTTGAGATTAATTGTTTATCAGAACAAAGCAACCCCGAAATAGATTTAACTGTCATGCTTAACTTTGAGCGAAAAATTAACGGAGCTACCAGCGAATGGCTACAGAGAAATTAATAGTCGTCCTTGACGCTAAAACTGCAAAGCTCGATAACGCACTAGAAAAGACAGATAAAAAGTTAGATAAGCTTGACGGCTCAGTCAAAAAAACAGACAAATCATTTGCCAACTTTACTAAGGGTGCCGCTGCTGCTGCCGCTGCAACTTTAGCTGTTGCCGCTGCCGTTGGTGCTGCTGTAAAACAAGCTGCCGATTTTGCCAGAGAATTAGAGGTCGCATCTAATCGAACAGGTGACTCAGTTGAACGACTACAAGAAATGGCATTTGCTACTAACACGGTAGGCATATCACTTGAAAAGCTTGGTGACATTGGCAAAGATACCAACGAGAAAATAGGCGAGTTCCTGACAACTGGCGGCGGCGGCTTTCAAGACTTCGTTGATATAATGAAGCTAACCTCTCAAGAGGCTGAGGTTATGGCTGAGAGATTCGCTACTATGTCTGGTACTGAAGTTTTACAAGCAATGGTTACTCAGATGGAGGCTGCGGGAATTGGTGCTAATAAAATGTCATTTGCCCTTGAAGGTATGGCCTCAGATACTACAGATTTAATACCGCTGTTAAAAGATGGCGGCGCAGCAATGAAGGTGTTGACGGGTGAATTCTCTGATTTAGGTGTTACCCTTTCAAAACTTGACCTGCAAAAAATAAAAGAAGTAGGAAAAGAATTTGGTAAATTTACTGCTTCATTCGGTCAAGAGTCGAGACAGCTTGTTGCTGATTATTCAGATGAAATAATAAAAGCGTTAAATATAACCTCCTTTTTAGCAGAGAAGTCAGTAGATTCATTTAACGTTATAGCCGCTGGTTGGGGTGGCTTGATTAGTGTTGCACAGGCTGCCTTAACTGACTTTGTTAATGGTACTGATACGCTTGACGCTGCTCTTGCTGATGCTGCTGGTAATTCAGCTATGGCGCTCAATGAATTAGTCGGAGAGGACTTTTACGAGTTAGGCGTTAGTTATGGTAAGAATATTGCTGACGGCATGGCTGACGGTATGCAGCAAAACCAACAGAAAACCATGGAGATAGTTGTCAAGGGTGGTAAGCAATTAAGCTCTTGGGAGAAATTAGATTCTAAGCAGCGTATCGGTGTTTATCGTGATTTTATTGGTGCATCTAGCCAGTTATCTGCACAATTCATGGAAGACAATAAAGGCGTTCGCTCTGCTTTGGTTGTAATGGATACAGCAGCGGCAATTACTCGCGCTTATGCAGAAAGTAATTTCTGGGTAGCTACTGGCCAGGCTGTCGTATTAGCAGCAAACGGAATAGTTCAATTAAATAACATACAAAGCGCTGGCAAGGGTGGCGGTAATATATCAGCTGGTGGGGGTAGTTCGGCGGCAACAGCACCACAGCAGCCAGACTTTCAACCCGACACTTCAAGCTTAGATGTAACCGCTTCTGAATTCGGCGGCTCACAAGAGATTAGAGTCGTTATGGTTGACGGCCAAGGTAACGACCTTGTGACATTTATCTCTGAAGCTCAACAAGATAATTTAGAAAGGGGCGCTTAATGACAATTATAAGCAACGTTGCAAGCCAAGTATTAACTAACGGAATATCAATCTCAACAAGTAACGTATTAACAGATCAAACGCCGGTTATAACTGATGCTGGTATAGGTGAAACACCTAGTAATATTTCAGATTGGGATCATTCACTTAATTACACATGTGGTAATACAGCGTTAGATTTTGAGGTTAGCTATGGCGCACAGTCAAACATAAGTTACGTTGCTATATCTGGGCACACAGCTGCAACTCCTGCACAAGCAACTATAGAGCTATATAACGACAGTACACTTGTTCAAACCGCAGTTATAAAGCGTAATCATAATATTATGTTTACGTTTCCTTTACGGTCTTTTCAGGATTTAAAGATTAGATTTGTTACGCTGCCGAATAGCCATCAAACAACCGTTACTTTTATTGCTGCCGGTCAACACTTAACTATAAAAACAGGCGAGCAGACAGGGTATAAGCGAGCATGGTTAAACCGTCACACAACACAGCGAACAACTACTAATTTGGTTGTTGGTCCTGTTGCTGGTACAAGGAAAGCAAAATCTTTACCTATGACGCTATCTTTTCCTAATGAGCTGGCAACTTTTGCAGAGGATGAATGGCAAACGTTTATTGATTTTAGTTTTGATCAGCCTTTCTTTATTAAGGAGCAATCAGATAAGCCCGAATCAACTTATATTTGCTCTAACCCTAAACACGGAATCAATGCTCATGCTCAGACAAGGCAGTTAGACGCTATCACGGTAAAATTCACAGCTTACAACGGGTTATAAAATGGCAACTTTTGAAGCTACAAGAAGCATGAACATGCAAACTCACTTTGAGGTGTTAGAAGTTGACCTACCAGTAATCACCGGTGCCTGTACTGTTGGTGGTTCTCCTGGGTTTGGTACGCCTTTGACATGTGACCAAGCGTGGACGGGTGAATATGAAACATACAAATTTACTAATGAAAACGCGCCTATATTAGCCGGCAGTCCTTGGCGATTAATACAGTCAATAAGTGAAACAACCACAGAGCTTAAACCTGGTGATGGGCTGTCTAGTCGAGGATCATTAAAAATAGTATTTAGTGATAACGACAGGCAAGACCCTAATGTCGACGCACCTGGTGTTACCTCAGCAATCAGAAGGCAAGGAACGTTTTTCGGTAAGTTAGCAGCAAGACAGATATTCGAAAACAAAGCGGTAAGATTAAAGCTATACCGTGTACAGCAAGATGGGACTATTGATTTAGTTAACGGCGCTGAAACTAGGTATTACATAGCTAATTCATTTGTGGCCGGTAGTAACGGCACATGGACACTAACATGTAAAGATGTTTTATCACTGGCAAACCTTAACGAAAAGACATGGCCAATACCGACACAGAGCTTTTTGCGTCAAGACATTGACGATTCACAAACTATTATCCAAGTAGATAATGAAACTGATTATTCAAACATATTCGCAGTAAGAATCGGCGATGAGTTTATGAGAATAACCGGGGTAGATACTTCAATACCTAGTGACCATAAAATACAAGTAGCAGCAAGAGGCTTCTCGTTAATAGCTCCAATTTCTGGGGAACTATTAACCACAACTACTTTTGATGACCATAGCGCTGGTGACGAAGTATTTTTATGTGAGCTATCAGATGATGAATCAATTGATAGTTTATTGACGCGCGTGTTAGTTGATTCTGATTTCGATGTATCATTAATACCTACTGCTGAATGGGCTGCTGAGGTCGCGGAGTGGCATCCTAACGATAAAATAAATACATTACATAGCGAATCAGAAAGCGTAAACGACGTACTAAAAAAAATATTAACCGGTTTTTTAATGGATCTATGGTTTTCTACTACTGAGAATAAAGCAAAACTATCAGCTATCAGTGTGTGGAAACAGTCCTCATCAGCGATTACAGAAGGTAAGGAGATAAACGCTTATACTATTACCAAAAAACCTCAAGACTCAATGAGGGCATCTAGGGCGCTTGTTGTTTATGATAAAAGAAATCTGGCAGATGATGATAGTGTGGCAAGTTATAAAAAGGCAAGTCAATTTTCTGATAACTCGATTATAGGCCCTGAATTGTTTGGAAAGCACAAAGATAAATTATTCGAGAGTAATCAGTTGATAGGCACTGACGCGGCAGATTTATTAGTACAGAGATATGTTAGCCGTTTTAAGTTTACGCCATTTATTAGAACGTTTATGACTGATGAGCACTATTTGAATTTTAAAACTGGTGATGTTGTTGATATTATGACAACGGTAGACTTGGGAGTTAATGGGTTGCCCTCTGCAAATGTAAGAGCGCAAATATTAAAAATAAACCCTCAGTATACTAAAGAAGGTCGAATTTATAAAGTTAGCGCGATGACTTACGAGGCCGCTTTTGGCGATAATGCAGAGATAGTTTTGGATTCCCCTTTGAGCGAATCAAACCTTTATATCCTTGCTGGTGCACCATCTCAAGCGGTAACTATTACTTTCGTGTTAACTGCTTATTCATTTGGTTCGACGGGCTTTCGTGCTGGCGCATTTCCTGCCGGCTCAAAAATCATATTGATATTAATTAATGGTTTTGACGGTCAGGCTTCAGGTGGCAACGGTGGTGATGGCGAAAGCATAACTCAGGAGCTTATACCAGCACTAACTTGGTTGAGCGCGAGAAGCAGCGGAAGTGGTGGGGACGGTGGAACAGTATATAACGCTCAAGGTGTTGATACTGACATTTATTTTTCAGGTGTTACTCCATCAGTTGCCAACCCTATTGCAGACGGATATATACGCGCCCCTGGTGCTGGTGGTAAAGGCACTGACTCTAACGAATCTGGCACAACAACAACGCCGGGATTCGCGGGTAACAGTGGTGGTGGTGGCGCTGGTCGCCCTGCCGGTATTGCTGGTGATAGAGGTAAGGCAGATTACCTGTCAGATTTAGAGGCTGATACTTTCGGCGGACAAGCCTTAAACGGTGATATAATCGGCAACGGTGGTATTACAAATGACATACCGCAGGGTTTCGCTGCCGAGGCTGGCGGAGACTGGGGTGTTAGTACTGGTAGCGCGATTTCTGGTTCTGGTATAATAGACTCAGGTGCAACGGTTACGCTATTCGGCAGTAACGCAACAAGATACATAAACGGGGCGGGAGACCACCCATAACAAAAGGTTTTAAGATGAAAGCATACCATAATACAGCTGTACTAAAGTTCGACGATGAAACCACAGGTAACGCTGCAAGCGGCGCGCTAGTAACTATAAGATTGAACAGCACGCAAGCACTTTCTGATATTTTTGACTTGGACGATAACGCGATAGCAAACCCATTAACCTGTAATTCAAAAGGCAATTACTCATTCAAAGCGGCTGATGATATATACGACATAATCATAAGTGAAAATACAGCCAACGAAGAAAAACTAGAAAAGGTTGAAATCATAGAGCTAGTATCTGCTCTGAATGTTGATATAAACGCAATTGCACTTGCTAACAATGTGTTTGTTAGTGAGGTTATATATTCAACAGATACATTGACGATTTTAGATGATGTTTTATTTATACATGATGAGGTTAACCAGAAAACATGGATAAAACCTAGAGGGATAGGCGTAGGCGCTGTGATTATCTCTCTTGTTGGTGATCAGCTAACAGTTACAGGCCCGTTTATATTTACAGTTATACGCGCTGGTTTTGGTGAATACCTAGTTAGCGAAACGTTAAAGCAATCTAGTAAGCCTGTATTGAATGATGTTATCACCCTTACAGAAAAACCAAGAGCAAAAGATGTTGACGCTGCAATGTTTAGAATAGCAAGCGGCTCAAACATGCAAAACGAAACATCAGACGATTTTAATTTCCATCAACTAAATAGCGGGTTAATTGCATCACCAATCGGCTCTGTTCGCGAAGGTGTCGAAGCTTCAGTAAATACGCATATTTTTGATATGAGGGCTATATCACTCAAGCACACAGGATGGGTTAACACTGAACCAGGCGGAACAACACAAACAACCATAAACAGCATTGGCGAAAGAATACTAAATTTAGTAGATGCTAGCGCTTTTGTTATAGGTCAACTTATTGCTTATGAACAAAATACAGGGCGGTTCGATTCTGCTGTAATAATTTCAATAGCTATAAATACTTTGACGTTAAAACATAATACATCAGACGTTAAAATAGGTGGTATATGTTCAAACTTTTACAGCAACGATGCACACCCGAACCCAACTGGTTACACTGTAATTGCTGACGCTGCATTACAGTCGATTAAGTTCGGTGGCAATGTATTTCATTCATCATTAGAAGATTTACAATCAATATCAGGCGCTACACTTGCAGTAATAACAACTAACGCACCATCAAAACCGCCCCAACCTTACTACACAGTAGAGAGTGAAGTAGTTGAAACCAGAACTTTCGAAAACACAGGCACAGTACAGATTGAAGTTACAACAGGGGCTACCGTTGCAGGCAGAGTGTTCGTTTATGCGCGAGAGTTTGACGAAACAACATCAAGCTTAATCCTGCTTGGTAGCACAGTAAACGCGGGTGGCGTTAATAAGCTAGTGGTAAATTACACTAGCGCCTATGGAAAGAAGTGGGTTGTAAGAGTTGATTCTGACGTGCAATACAATGTTGGCAAGATAGACATAAGAAAAGCAGATAGTCAATTTAGAGCTAATAACGGTGTTCACGTATTTTTCGGTGATTCATGGTTTAATCAAATAGGCATTAAAGAGCGCGTCGGCGCAATGCTACCATCTGCAACAATAATTAACGAGGCAATATCAGGTAACAATTCTGCGAATTTACTTGCTAGATTCGATTCTGACGTACCACCGAACAAGCCTGATTATGTATGGTTAAACTGTAGTACAAATGATTTAGTCGGATCTGTAACGAGTGCCACATTTAACGCGAACATGAAGGGAATAATTAGAAAAATAAAAGCAATTGGAGCTACACCAATTGTTTTCACTGGATGGGTAGCATATGAACCGTTTTTTGATGCTAGCTGTGATTATTACCAACTTGATTACATTCGAGATAGTATAGCGGCAGGTAGTGATGATGGCGATGTTGTGATTTCATACGATGAAACGATAGCGGCAGGGGAAGAAAAAATCATTTATGCTGGCGATAAAACTGACAAAGACATGTGGGTCAAGAGTGCTTTACACCCCATCGATGGAAATAGCTTCTTTAAGCGGTTAGTATTTGGATTTAGTAATGACATTGAATTACCTGTATTTAATACCGTTGAATTCGTTACTACGGCTTTAATAGAAGACCCCGCTGACAAGATAAAAATCAGGTCAACGGGTATAGGTAGTGATAGGTTCTTTATCGTGTCATACAAAAACACAAGTGGCGTATCACTTCAATTACAAGGATCGATTAGGATAGGGCAGCACCTGAGAACAAGAGAAATAACACTTTAGTTAACGCGCTTACCTATGTAAGCGCTATTAATTCTTTAATCTGCTTATTAAACGAAAACCTAAGCGCCTCTATATCTTGCCAAGTGTATTTTATAGGGGTGTTGTTTTCTTCACAGTAAGCTATGATTTTACTTCCTTCATCATCACCAAATCGCGTAATTAATCCAGGCTCATACCGCTTAATGTCGCCGCTCAAGTGCATGTTACAATTTTTATTGTGTTGCAAGTAAGAGTTAAGAAAGTCATATCTTAAACGCCCGTTACTGCCTACCGATTTAAAATGCCCGTTGCACCATTGATCATTACCCAAAGGCTTGCCGCAACTAATACAGACAGGCTCTAAGCCTCTATCGTTAAACCACTTAAATTCCTGCAAGCGCCTTAGTTTATTAAATATAGGCTGAGTTAATCTATGCTGATACTTTAATGATTTTTTATTCAAATCCACGACAGCTTTTCTATTGTTATTCTCCTTTATCTTTTTGCCTTTAGCTTTGTTAGCATATCCCCACTTTGTCGCGCTTTCATAACTACAGAACGCCATATTATTAACGACAATGTAATCACGTATTCTTTTACCATGAAAAGCACACTTACGTTTACTGTTTGCCATAACCACACCTTAATTTCATCAATCACCATACAAATAGGAATCGCTATACATAATATAGCGGTCCAATAAACCATTTGATCAATCATTATCCTAGCCTTAATATTGGCTTCATTGCTGAATGTCTAGTGTGTAATCTATACGGCTCATTTTCATGCAATACAATCAAACAGCCAGCCCAATATCTAATAAAATAATAACTCTTAAATTTATGCTTTGTTATGGCGTGAGAGATATAAACCCTTTCACCTTGTTCTGGTCGCCACTTATCAGTGCACTCAATCGGCAAATCACCCATACTGATACTTCCCCACTATATAAACAATCACCCCGACCAACACTAAGGCGGGAATTAAAAAACCAAGGAAGCACATTGCATAGTGCTTCATGTTTGGCGTTATGCTAATCATGCGAACCCCATCCATTCACCGAAAGTTTCACAGCAATCACACCTTAAATATTCCTGATAATTCTTTTGAGCCCTAGTAGTTTTTCTAGGCTTCCTATACTTACCAGTAAACACAAGCAAATCATCAGTAGGGTGAATATTAGATATATTGCCAGGCTTATCCTTATCAAAAGTTACACCAATATAATTACCGTTGTCTTTAGTGATAATACCTTTGTCACCATCAAATTCAATTGCCATATTTAACTCAACATTAACGCCGTAATACTCTTTGATATATTCAAACATAATTTATTTCCTATAATCCAAATTCAAACCCATTACCCCGAAATGATTCTGTAAATCATCACGAAGTCTCTTGTGCATCGGTGTGTCAAATAACCTTGTTACCGGCATCTTAACCATGTGATTAATCCTCGCCTCATAGCTTAGCTCAAAAAAACCCTTGTCGCGTAGTGAATCACCTATTAGGTCGTTTAAATACTCATCTGATAACAATATAGGTAATCCAAAGTTTAATTTAACGTAGCAAGTGCATTCTGGTATTGTCATTGCTAACTGGTCTGCCATTAAAGGATACCAAGCTTGGTAAGCCTTGTTAGCTGGTATACTGCGCTTACTACCCCACTTTGTTAATGTAAGTCTAAATTTAGCTTTAGGGTCGCTTGTGAATAACGCATACATTCGCTTTACTACATCTTTAATTGTGGTAATGCTTAATTGAACGTCTTTCACTTAATCAACCATTCTATAAACTGTCATTATATCGCTGATTGGATACTCGTGATAAAAATCCATGCTAATACCTTCCGGTGTTACATGAGCGTCAAGAACAGTAAAGGTGGCAACCTCAAGGTCTACCGAGTCAACCACAATTAATTCATCATCCATTTGCAATAAAACCACATCGCCCGATTTAACTTCTCTCACACCCTACCCCTTAACCCAATAAACCAAACCGATAAACACAATCAAACAAACTCGCACCACGAACCGTTCAAACTTTCTTTCGTCTATATCATCACTTCGCATTGTTACGCCCCTGATTAGTTGAGCTAGTCCTAAGTACCCATTTATCACCTTCACGATAAACACAGTGTGATTTCATTTCAGTGTCTAAAGAGTATTTGAGCAGCTTGTTACGGCTCACTCCAAAATCTTCAGCTAACCTAGATTTATTCCCCATATAGAACGGGGTTAATAAAATTTCTTGTACGCTGTAAATATTAACTTGCCTCACTTCACTCTCCATCAATTGACTATATGAATCATATTAGAGCAATATGCTCAATAGTCAAGCGCTTTAACCTTTTATAATCGAGTATTCGTAACCGTACATTTGCTCCTGCTCCTGAAAGCAAAGCGTCATAATTGTTAAACCAAGCAGTTCATCTTTGTAATTATCGAGGAACTGATCAATAGCGGTTTCGTGTGATTCTGCCATAGCTTTTATCACCTTGCCTTTTTTGCGAAAAAAATCATGTTCGTTAGCGATTATCAAAGCAAAGGTTTTCATAATTTATTTCTCTATAGTTGCTATTGTTTGTTAAACTCTTGAATTGTAAATCTCTTTGCCTTTGCTAACGATTCCCTTATCAATATGGTTCTTTAACTTGATTAAATACATCGTTGGAAAATTCAGCTCTTCCTCGGTGCATGGTAAAACTGCCCAGCCTAATATAGCTGCTCGACTTTCATTCCACTTTTTGATGTCCCAAAATAACATTTGGTTATATTTGTTTAGCAGGAAAGTATGTTCTTTAATCGCCTCAGTGATACAGTCAGCACTTAAACCATGCTCTCTATAGTGATAGCCACAAGTACAGGTTTCAGCCTTAATTGTGGTAGGTAGAGGACAACCAGCTATTGAGCATTTAGGCCACTCACTAGCATGCGCATATTCTTTCGACTTAGCGTTTCTGGTTTTGCCAACTGCCATGCCAGCAACTAGTGAATTTAATGAATTACCTTTCATAATTATTCTTCCCAAAACTTACCATTAAGGTAAGAAGTTAAGTGCCGTTCAGGATAACCGGCTTCATGTTTGTTTTTATGTAAATCGGTAATCATTAATAATGTTGCTTGCTCGCAAACCTCATCAGTAACATCAACACACATCTTTCTAAAAATATCATAAGCCTTTTGCTTCTGGCCTTTTTTGCCTTTGCTATCCCATAACAATAAGAATTGATCATCTAAATTACTTGGGTAGCTAACAGTCTTGCGTTTTATTTTCGGTGCTTTCGGCTTTTCAACTACTGCAACCTGAGTAGCTGGCGCTGCTTCCTTTAGTCTCAAATGAGTAATAAGGTCATCCATCCAGTGACTTCTATTGCGGTGTCTAGCTGGGTGTTGCTCCTCTATATAGGCGATATTCTCTTGGCACATTGAAAAGCTAGTTGGTTTTTGTTTCTTCTTCATATTCGTGTAAGTCCTTGTTTTGGTATCTGTTGCAAATATTATAATAATTATATTGACCTGTCAAGGGAGTTGTTATATATTTAATCACACACTAACTAGGAGATAGGAAAATGAAGATTGAAAAAATAGTATTTGAGTTTAGAGAAACAAAAACATACACGTTAACAGTTAGCGCTGAAAATGGATGGGATATGCCAGAAACAGGAAATCGTTTAGTTGAGTTGGTAAATGAAATAAAAGGTCAGCCGCATAAATTTATTACTGATTCTGAATGTGACATGCACTACGAAACAGAATGCGTAGCTAGTGAGATTTTCGAACAACAACAACCGAGTAAATAAAGATGAATGAATTAATAACAGTTAGTGACCTACAAGAAGTACAAGCGGAGTTACTTCATATATTCCCCAAGTCAATTAGAGCAAGTGAGGCTGAAAGTATGTGGTTTGGTAAGGGTATAAAAAAGCTAATATTAACGTGTAGCTTTCACACTGATACAGTTTACGCTTATATAGTTCACGCTAAAGGGGGGATGCTTTACTTTATTGATTACGATTCAAATAGCGGTTATGTTTACCAGTTTGCTGAGAATAGCGTAGATGCGTTTGTAAAAAGAATGATCGTTAAGTTTTACGGCGAATTATATAAAAACTAAAATCCATCAACGAGAGAGGATAAAGAAAATGAGCCATACAGTTGCTAT
The DNA here is from genome assembly GCA_016765685.1 of Colwellia sp. GTDB lineage: Bacteria > Pseudomonadota > Gammaproteobacteria > Enterobacterales > Alteromonadaceae > Colwellia. The sequence continues at coordinate 20,845 of JAESPR010000055.1, forward strand.
ACCTGAATTACCTACGCACACAATTAAACACATTGACAACTGGGATGGTGAAGGTGATTTATATATCACCCTTGCCTTTATGGTTGGCGATGATTATTACCATTATGAAAATGGCGAGCCTATCCTTGAGTATATGGGTGATGCAATATTAAATATCTGGGAATTAAAGGAGAATAAATAACATGAGTGAATTAAAGAAAGTAATACCTACCGAGTTCTACAACGAAGATGAAGCAATGATGCCGCCGCCAAGGGTAAATACTGTAGGCGAGCTAATAGAGCAGCTTAAAAGGCTTCCTAGTGATTTACCATTAAGCGGATGGGAGTATTTAACACATGAAATAATTGTTTATAATATAACCATGGATAATACGCATGTAAGCATAGAGGAGGTTGACGAAGAATTCTAATAGCGTATAATAGAACAGGTAAACCGCAGTGTGGAAGCTGCTTGTAAATGGTAAAGATAAAAGGGTTATGTGTTTAAGGTCTTGGTATTCGTGGGATAACTTCCACAAGTATCTTTACCACCCCGTTTATCTAGGGCTTTAAACATATAGCCTTTTTTTGTGTCCGATGGATCCATTCTAACCTTAACGGGTGTGATTAATACTGTCGGGCACAACCCCTTTCAAAGCTTCTTATCTACTGCCAAGTTAATTGGTATCTTGTAAAAATCCCTAACGGTTTAGCTAAAACTGTAAATTAGCAAATATGTAATATCTTTATATGTAATGACTTTGACCGAGATAAACAAGCTTTCTGCAAGGTATATGGTGTGGACTACCAACACGGATTTGTGAACAGTTGCTTGATTACCGTTATATATAATTGAATATGAGAATACTGTTAAGGCTCTTCATCCTTGCAGTAACGGTCATTAAGATATCTATGTTTAAAATATAAGGGTTTATTATGATTGACACAAAAGGTTTATATTACCAATCGTCTACAGGTAAGTTTTATCGGTACTTAAAAGAAATTGGTTCTATCTATAAAAACAGTTGTGGTGCTGAATACATAAACATCTACAACAAGGGGAAGACTCATAAAGCGCATAGACTCGCTTGGTTTATGTTTTACGGTAAAGAGCCCAAGTTTGATGTTGATCACAAAGATGGTGACGGAACAAACAACAGAATAAATAATCTTAGATGCGTAACCAAATCAATAAACCAAAGAAACCAAAAGTTGAGCTCAAGAAATAAAAGCGGGGTTGCTGGTGTTTTATGGAGAAAAGCTATAAGCAAATATGAAATTACAGTAACGGTAAATAAAAAACTAATTAATTTAGGTTACACAGCTAGTTTGTTTGATGCTGCTTGCATAAGAAAATCATTCAATAACAACAATGGATTTACAGAGCGTCACGGATGACAAACGTATCTAATGACCACTATATTTAAAATAAAGGAATACTAATGGGTATTAAATATTTACTTTGCCTTCATAGCTACAAGCTAATATCAAAAAAATCTAACTTTTACGGAGAGGTAAAGCTGTACGAGTGTGAAAAATGCAAAAAAAGAAAGTGTAAATCACTTGGTTATCCTGAAATGGGCCTGCCATCAAAGACCACTTACGAGCATTATAATTTAAACGATTAATCAAAGGAAAGGACATGGTAATAATTAAAACGATAGCGGCTACCGCTGTGATAGTTATTGTGGTTATAGCTTTCGAGTGGCTAGATAACAAGATGAATGAAAAATAAATGAATTAAAGGACAATACTAATGAACTGTTTTGAAGAGTACAAGGATAGTGATGGAGTTGCTACAAGGGAATTTAAAACCCTAAGGAACGAAATTAGACGGAAGAATACTATAATCATTGAGCTACAAGAAAAGCTCAGACCTTTTGTTGATGCGGCTAATGAGATGGTTGAATTTAATACTGATAAACCGCCAATTATTCACGAAAAGCACTGGCTTGAGCTTATTAACAAACATATCTAATAACTAAATAAAGGAATACTAATGAAATACACTAAAAGAAAAGTATTAAACTTATACGCCGGCTTAGGTGGTAATCGTCAGAAGTGGGAGAACTGCGAAGTGACAGCGGTTGAGATGGACCCTAAAATCGCGGCGGTATATGCTCGACTTCATCCGGAGGACACGTTAATCATTGGTGATGCTCATCAGTATTTATTAGACCACCATGAAGAGTTTGATTTTGTATGGAGTTCACCGCCTTGCCAAACTCATTCACGAATGGCTAAAGCAACAAGGCATAAATTAAACCGTTATTCCGACATGAGCCTTTACCAGGAGATAATATTTTTAGATCATTTTTTCAAGGGACAGTATGTAGTTGAGAATGTAAAACCGTTTTACAAGCCGTTAGTTGAGCCAACACAAAAAGTAGGTCGTCATGTGTTTTGGTCTAACTTTGAGTTTAAAGCAGATGAAATCAAGCAGCCTAAAAACTTTATTAACCAAGCTACTGTTAGCGGTAAAAAGTTACTTCAAGATTGGTTAGGTATTCATTATGATGAAAACATTTACTACGGTAATAATCATTGCCCGGCTCAAATACTAAGGAACTGTGTTCATCCTGACTTGGGGTTACAGATATTTAACCAGGCATTTTAACAAACATATCTAATAACTAAATAACCATGCTACACTAACGTATAACATTACCCGACAGGTTTCGTTATTCTCCTTAGTTGTAAAGCCTCGCTCCCACGGGGCTTTTTTATATCTGAGGTTTGAACTATCCGGAATTTCCGGACGGTTGGATTTTAGGCAAAAGAAAGCCTCAATTAAGAGGCTTGGTTCTATGGGTTACATCGATTAACTAGTGACCACCTTTTAATAATTCATCAAAGTAAGCAGCGCTATCAACTTCAGGCGGTAAGCTATCACACTTTAACCGGTCAACAGCTCGACTAGCAATGCCATGTGATGATTGTAAATACTTCTTTTGTGATTTAACTTGGTCAAAAATAGATAAGCAACTGGCTAATATGCTGTCATTGTTTAAGTGATATTCTTTTGATTCGCTCATGATTCGCCCCTTGCTTTTTTAAGTAGTAATTGTGCATCATGTAATGATTCCGAATCCCATAATTCCGGTGGGGTTTCGGTTTGAGGTGTAACCTTGTTCATTCTGTCGTAATTAATACTATCTATCGCACACTGTAGCTCAAAAGATAAGTCTTCAATCATTTGATACATATCAGGAGCAGCAGCTATTAAGTTCGCGTTAGCTTTTTCTTCCTCGTGGTCTTCATAATTACTTATTCCGCAATCTGATATTAGTCTCCCTTTAGATTCAACATGAGGAAAGTTAGCCGCCCACTCGCCTTTAGTAAATTTAGTTTGTGACATTATGATTTAACCTCTAGTAATTGAATGTTAGTGCAGCGGTGAGTATCTACATTGCCTTTGTACGATATAAACAACCCTCTTTCTTTGAGGTAATAACCCTTTCTTATTGTTGTTGATGGTGATGTAAACTGATAGCATTCACCATCTATTAGCTCTATAGGTGGGGATATCGGTTTGCACTCGCTAGCAATGGCGCCGAAGTATTCAGAGTCGATTAACGAACTTCCTCTTTTGTAGACTACGCGCTTAAGTGGTAAGTCGTGAGCTATTGATAGTACAGGCTCGTCGCTTAACTCTATATCGATAAACCATGAACCAATCGGTGGAAGCTTTTTATCTTCGCTCATCTCTTGGGTAAAGGTAGGTATTACATCTACAGCGCCATTATCTAAAGCGACAGGGTATTCAAAATCACTAGGCGTCTTGATATTGTCAAAATCACATACTCCGCCAATATTATTAATCTTAATCATTTCTGCAACCATGTCAGCGGCAGGTGTTGCCCAGTGATTAGATGAAAACGTAATAGGTTTCTCCATCGAAGTTAACCAACCAGCAAAAGCATAAAGCGCTGTAACTGCATTTATTTCGGTAGGTACTGTAACTGGCTTAACTGGTGGCTTAGTTCCGCAACCAGGGCAAGCCATAGTTTCAACTACATCAAGTTCGCATTTCCATTCGTGGTTGCAATCAGGGCAACACGCCTCTGTAATCGTATTCATGTTATTTATTCCCTTTATTAGTTGGCATATAAAACCGATCTGCTGCTTTTTTTGATAAGACCATTATTTATTCACCTTTTTATATTTAGCCATAATCAGCTCGTTAACAATTGACTGTCTATTAGCGCTAAGGTTTCCCTTTTTTCTTTCAGCTAGAACAATCGCTGTTAGCATTGCGTGTACGTTATCTAATATTTTAACCTGTTTCATCATTCTTCCTTATAGTAGTTGATGAATGAAGTTTACTTTAATTAAAATAAAAGTCAATTAAAAGTTGACGAATGATTAAAGGTGACTTAGTATTACCACATAGAAAACACAGCAGCTTACAAGTGAGAGATATTATGAGTAACAGTTTTGAGCAAGCAGCAATAAGAGCAGGCCAGATACATCTTAATGCCAAGATTGACGCACTGGCTGAAATGCTAATTGAAATTGAAGAAGAAGATTATCGAATGGTTCACCAGGTGAAGGGCGCAATAGCAAATCGTATTGATGCATTAACTAGCTTTAAGGATAACGCAGAATGAATAACTACCACGACCAATCAACAAACGAGCCGGTAGAGCAGGTTGTTATAATCTCAATCAACGGTGTTGAGACTGAATTCTTCGGTGATGCGTTAACGTCACCATTAAGCGAAGCGGTTATTTTCTTAACGAAAGAAGTTAAAAAGGAGTTGGAATTCTAATGTCAAACTTAGATTTGTGGGACAAGGTCGAGAAAACAGACCCGAAGCACACCAAGAGCGCAAATGTTCGCGGCAATAAAATAACCGCCATAGCTCCACAGCGTCAAATTAAGAACGCGACTGAGCAGTTCGGAGTATATGGTATAGCATGGGGCTTTAAGTCTATTAAATTCGATTACGCGCTTGCTGAGTCTACCGGTATAGTTGTTTTTCATGGTGTATTCTACTTTCCTAAAGGTGAGTTTCCAATCACTTCATCAATAAGCGCCTACAAGGATGGTGCAAGATTAAAGCCTGATGCTGATTTTGCAAAGAAAGTTGAAACTGATGCTTTGACTAAGGGGCTTAGTAAGCTTGGGTTTAACGCTGATGTATTCATGGGTATGTATGACGATCATAAATACGTTCAAATGATGCAGGACGAATTCAAAGAGGTTGATCCTGATTTGGAATTAATCATAAATAACCAAGAAGATAGTAAGTGGGTAACTGAAAACTGGGGTGGTGTCATCGCTAAGAAGTGGGGCGATTTAACGCTAGAGCTAACAACGATTTTAAATAATTCATTTAACGGAGTAAGTCAGTAATGAAAATTACAATCTTTAAAGAGGTAACTACTGAAGGCGTAATAACCTCAATAGAAGAAAACAGCAAAAAGTATCATGACGGCTTATATGCTGATATGAATAATTTACCTGAACGTACAATGGTAAAGAAAGGCGCTGCTGAAATTGGCGATATAATCAAGCAGCTTAAAACGGCACGTATAGCGATTACCAAGGCAAACACGGCCGCGGTAAACAAAGAGCATGACGAAATAATCGAAAGGCTTTTGGTAGCTAATAAGCCGTTTACTGACTTGCTTGACGCTTACAATGTAGAGCGAAAAAAGATTTTAGATTCTGAAAAGGCACGTAAACAAGCGATAATTGATTTAGATATATTTAATCGTGATCATGAAATGGCTTTGCTTACAGATGAAAACGAAATGCTACGACTAGCTAATAAAGCTAAAGAGGAGGAGGAAAGAGCCAAGCAGGTGATTATTGACCGTGATAATTACGCAGCTGAACAGGTAAATCTTGCTGAAGAGCGCCAAAAGCAAGCGGCTATCGATGCATCAACTAAAAAAACTAACGAAGAAAATTCACGGCTAGCAGATATAAATCATGTTCGCAGCATTAACCGAGCTATATTCATATCATTCACTAACGCGGGGCTTGATAAAGAAGCAGCAACACTAGCAACTCAAGCGCTAATTGACAGTAAAGTACCAAACACAATCATTCACTACTAAAGGAAATAAAGAAAATGGGTAAAATAGCATTAAGTTTAAAAATCAACGTTTCACAAATCGACAAGGCGCGTTTATTCGCAGGGCAAAAGGGTAAGTATTTAGATTGCACTATCTTTGTAGATTTAGATCAGCTTGACCAATACGGCAATAGCGGCATGATTACACAGGACGTTAGCAAGGACGAAAAGCAACAAGGCGTCAAAGGTAATATCCTAGGTAATGGTAAAGTGTTCTGGGTTGAGAATGGGCAAGCACCACAGGCACAAGGGCAAGCAGCTCCACAACAGCAGCAAGCGCCTCAACAACAGGCTCCGCAACAGCAAGCGCCTCAAGGTCAGTTTGCACAACAACAAGCCCAACAAGCCGTAGCTGGTGGTTATCCGCAACAACAGCAACCTAAAGTAAACCCACAAGAACCATCAATTGATTTTGATGATGATATACCGTTTTGAAGAAGTTAAAAGCTAACCAGTTGGGCCCGTGGTGCGAGTTCTGCTTGCCAAAAACTGAAAGGGCGACACATGTAGGTAGGGGTTTTAATGGGTTTTCATGTGAGAAGCACAAGGAGGATTTAAAGCGAACAGAAGAAAAAGACGATGGATATATGAGTGAAGGTGATTATCAAGCTTGGGGTCATCTTTAACAAATAACAACGCCTCTACGGAGGCAAGGAGAATATAAATGGTACTTACAAAGCAGCAACGAGAAGATTTTGAAAAAGCAGCTAGAGTAATGATGAAGTATTTAGGTGAAAACCATCACCCACATGTCACGGTGATAATTGACAATGGCAAAGCTGAAATTTTAGAAGCGTCATCCTCCATCGTTACTGAAGACTACATAGCAGATTAAGGAATAACATGAAACTCATCACAGCACGAGATAGCAGAAAGAAATGTAACGCGCCTTGGGGTTGTGGTGAGGTTATATTCACAGGTTACAGGCATTCAAAGCACAGGCGCGGCAAGCACTTATGCGAACCGTGTACAGAACGCGCTGAAGATGAATTATTTTGGCGCTTATTATTAAATAAGGTAGGGTAATATGAATTTAAAACTAACGATTAAAAATTGGCGGTGGTGGGTTGTTGTCCCATTTGCATTACCTATACTTTTGGTTATTAGTATTCCAGCGGGTATAATATTCATTCTTGAATTGTTAATTGCAGCAGTTGAATTGGTGAATTTTGGGAATAGGCATTCAATGGTAGGAAGGCGTATTTTAGCATGGGTGCATGGTAACTAATGCCACTAACCACTATTAACGGGCAATTACCGTTGCTCGTCATTAATAACCTAGACCACTTAATAATAAGGAAGAGTAAGATGTATAGAATATGCCTAGCTGAGCCACATGAAGTATGTGAAACATGGGACACTTTAAAGGGTGAGATTAATGAGGTATTTGTTAACTCTCAATATACTCATGTTAAATTTACCGGCTGTGATGAGATAATGGAAGCAAAAGCCATTTATGGTGATGATGGAGTGCCACTTGTTTTTATAGGGCTAGATGTTACCGAGGAATATAATAAATACTCAAGAGAGTTAAATAAAAAATTACAGGGTTTAGTCGGTGGTACTAAATTAAACAAGTAGAGGGTATAACATGGCAGTAAGAACTAAAAACTTCAATATAGAAAGCGACATCAAGCTGGCTTGCACTTGTGGGCATACTAAATGCGATGAGCGCACAGTAAGTCAATCTCTATTGAATCGCGTTCAGCTTGTTAGAGACGATGCTATGCGAAGTTTAACAGTGACTTCAGGCGGTCGGTGTCAGTATCATTACAACGAAAGAAAAAGAACAACACCAGCAGACCATCAAAAAGGGATAGGTATTGATATTGCTGTAGCCGGTGGACTTGAACGGGGGCAGATAGTAAAATTAGGACTGAAACATGGGTTTAATGCGATAGGTGTCGCTAAAACATTTATTCACTTGGGTTATCGTAAAGGTGAGCCATTAGTTATTTGGACGTATTAATTATGAATCCATTAGCAATATTAGATTTTGGCTCGACTCTGTTAGATAAGTTTTTCCCTGACAAAGACGAAGCAGCAAAAGCAAAGATAAAACTCATTGAAATGCAAATGAATGGTGAGCTATCTAAATTACAAGTTAGCGCTGGCATTATTACAGCAGAGGCAAAGAGTGAGCACTTTTTAGTTGCAGCTTGGCGACCAATTACGATGCTAGTATTTGTTTTTATCATTGCTAACAACTATATTATTTATCCTTACCTATCGTTATTTTGGGATAATGCGCCATCATTAAAAATACCGCCGGATATGTGGGATTTATTAAAGATTGGTATAGGTGGCTATACTGTAGGGCGAACAGTTGAGAAAGCAGTTAAAAGTTACAAAGGCAACTAATGGACCGCCCTATCTACACCAACAAAAGGAAGCCCGCTAAATCAAAGCGGGTTATTCCTAAACCTAAACGTGATACAATTGAGTACCTTTAATTATGAGTATCTTAGAATGGTTTCCACTGCTAAACGTAAGCGAACTGGTTCAAAATCCAAGAAATAGCAATACCGTGTTATTCCTTGTTTACTTTTTGTTATCTTTATTAATTAAAAGGCCGTCATTATTGGCGGCTTTCTTATTATCCAGTATGTTATTTGAATGCTCATTATTCGAGTCGCTATCAGAAGCTAGCTTATACCTGTTAACCTTTGCAACTTACTCTTACGTAATCACTTGTAAGAGCTTGACATGTATTCAGCGTATGGGCTGTGGTACAATATTAATCCTTTCTCTTACATTAGCTTACGACGCTTACTTTTACGGACTTGGTGGGGTATATGGTGAAGCTGAAACAGTTATTTATAACAATATCGAATATCTTGCTTTGTGTTCTCATATTATCTTTATCAGTACGCTTACTCCTTACAGGCGAATTGGTAACAGTATCAGACGTTTCGTTGATTCTATTTTGTTGCTCTCGCGCAATAGTGCTTATTTCATGCCTATTTGATATAATACTGTTATGGACAGCTAACCGAACTAAAAAAGATGGCAAAAGAGATAACAACTAGCGAGCTTTTACTAATTATCGACGGTCGCGATAAACACACACAGGATAAGTTTTCAGAGATAGCCGAAACACAAAAAGAAGTAGCTGTTGCATTAAAAGAAATATGCAGTCATATAATTGTTAGCGGCGAAGATAGAAAACATGATGCAGACTTTAAGCGTGAGATTAAATCTCATATTAAATTTGCAGAACCAATACTTTTTAAAGCTAAAGACCATCAAGCAGTCAGGGCCAAAGTATTAATCGGGGTAATATCCTTTTTAATCGTTGGCGTATTAGGCGCATTCTTTAAGTTCAGTTAGTTAACAATCAATCACAGTGTAATAACATAAGGTTAAATAATGGATAGCTTACAACAAATTAAATTAACTCAGTACATGAAGAACCAAAAAGAAACCAGTTCAAGTATTGCCCGCTCAATCTCGTCATTAAATAACGATTTATCAGCAGCTTTAGAGCATCAAGCATACGCCCGTAAAAACCCCGACTTAGTTATTGATGATGGTTTGTTGGCGGTTATCGGTTTAGGTGTTGATCAATTACTAGCTCAATACGATGAAGCAGATTTAAAACGAATTGATTTATTAGCGGTTAAGTCTGGCACTATGGCTGTTGATGAGTTAATTGCGAAATACAATATTGATTTAATCGCATATTCTAACGCGCTTATCTAATGGCTTTCGGCTACACTCGCACACTACCAACTATATCAGGCACACACTCCGATGCGTCTATACTTCTTATTGCCGGGTCATTTCCTACTGCCGCAATAGATGGTGGTGCAAGCTCAGTTGATAACGGTGGCGGTAATCTTCGCGCATATACTGACGATACAAAGGCAACACAAATATCTTTGCAGATAGTTGATTTTGTAACTGGCGGATCTCCTGTTATTCAGGTGTGGGTTAAAATACCTAGTGCTTTTACAGGTGCAACAATATACCTAGAGGCCGATAGTGTAGCGTCAACTCAACCGGCGTTTGGTGCAGCATTCGGTCGAAATAGTGTATGGTCAGGCTATGAGGCTGTATTACATTTATCTGAAAACGTTACTAATGGTGTTTTTGTTGATTCAACTGGTAACGGTTACGACACAACCCTAACAAGCGACACTAGCTTATCGGTAACAACTGCTGGGCACCCTTACGGCGGAACATGGCCTGACTTTACAGGCTCGGAAGTGCTAACGTTAACTAACTCGGCGGGATTGGTGAATAATACTGCATTTTGTGGGGGTTATTGGATTAGTGTTGACGTAGCATCAAACATTGACGGGCTTTTCGGTAATAGGTGGAACTCCCCTGATAATAACTGGGTACAGGTTCAAACGTCACTCAGGGTCATTACTAAGGCGTCAACAACGGAAAACACAGCAACCCCAGCAGCACCAAGTAGCACAACTCAACAAGGTGAATTCTGCCAAGACACTAGCGCGCTAACAGTATATAAAGACGGCTCGCAGTCTGCACAAGACACCTCTATAACTGACGGGGAAAGCATTGTTGGAGCTAACGATTTCCGTATTGGTACGTATTTCGATAATAATGTGTCGCGAAGATATCAAGGACGAATCGGTGGTATAAAAGTAAAAAGAAATATCGGTACTCTTGGATTAAGAACGGTTGAATACGATAATCAGGTTGATGCAGGTAACTGGGGCACATCTAGTACATGGGCTGATTCAGGTGGTGGAGGTATAACTCTATCAGTAACGTTAGGCGCGATAGATTACGCATCACAAAATACTGCTGTGCAGTTGTCAGGTGTTGTTGATGTTAGCGCTACGGTAGGGTTAATATCCTACGCACCTCAAAATACAACGGTTCAGCTTTCGGGTAACGTTGATATTATTGCTACGCTTGGCACTATAAGTTACACAAGCCAAGATACTAACGTGCAATTGTCGGGTGCTATAAATGTAAGTTCGACGTTAGGCACAATTGATTACAGTAGCTTAAACACACTAGTTGAGTTATCCGGTGAAACAAGTGTAAATGCAACTTTAGGGTCTATCGACTACTCATCTCAAAACCCTGTAGTACAATTGTCAGGCGAGATAATAGTAAATGCTACACTTGGTTTAATTGATTATTCATCGAGCAATACAGTAGTAGGTATAACGGGCGGCATAAGTTTAACCGCTACGCTAGGGCAAATTGACTACAGCTCACAAAATACATCAGTAACACTTCAAGGCCAGATAAACATACCTGTAACGCTTGGGCAGATATCATACAATAGTAATAATGTAATTATCGGTACAGGACAGCAACAAATAATAGGCGTTGTTACAGCAGGATTTGCAGCAGACCTTTACACTTCAGGCTTTAAACCTGACTCAATAACCGTTACTTTCAAAACATGATACAATATATTTATTTAAGAGGATAAACCCCATGGCACAAGGCGATTTAAAAACATTTGATTATTACCCGTTTAACGCTGGTAAAGGCACTTATAACAATGTAACTGATACGTTTAAATACGCATTTGTAACGGATGCATACTCAACGGTAAGTAAAGCAACTGTCGAACCAGATTTATCCTCGTTTACTGAAGTTGCAGCAGGCGGTAACTATACGGTAGGCGGTAATGCTTTAGCCGGTAACGCCTGGACTATCGCGGCAGGTGTAACAAAGTTAGACTTTACTGATATCAGCTTGACTAAACAGGCATCAAGCCCGACCACTGCTAAAACGTTATTAATTATTAACTCTACTGCTGGCAATGATTGTTATCATGCTATTCAGTTAGGTGTATTAGATGGTGATACCGTTGATTTAGTGAATAATGACTTAACAGTTACATTTAACACTGCTGGTACGGTTAATATTACAGTAACGGCTTAGAAATAAAACCCAGTTAAATCAAAGGCTGGGTTAACTTCCCTCAGTACATATATAAACAACCCTTGCGGGGTTAACATCAAAGGCAGGGCTAATGATGGGACTAGAAAACGTAAAGCATGAACAATTCTGTCAGGTATGGCATGAGACAGGAAACAAATCAGAAGCCTTTAGGGTTTCACATCCTCATAGTCTTAAATGGAAAGATGAGACTGTTCATAACAAGGCAAGCGCATTATCCAAAAAGGGTGAGGTAGCGGCTAGGTTTGAGCAACTGCAAGAACAGGCGCTAAAAGACCACGGTGTAACGATTGCGAGCCTACTCAAAGAGCTTGATGAAGCACGTAAATTAGCAATGACTACGGAAACTCCCCAAACCTCATCAGCTATATCAGCCACCATGAACAAAGCTAAATTGGTTGGCCTTGATAAATACCAAGTAGAAGTTAGTGGTGAGGTAATAGTTAGAAAAACCCTAGATGATTTCTATGCCTAACCCGTCACTCAATCCAAACCTCAAAGACTTCTGGATGACTCGCGTACTACCTGACGGCACACCGGTAACTATGCGAACACTTCATGGTGGACGTATGTCATCTAAATCACATGATGCTGCTGGCATGGCAATAGCTCGCGCTAATCATCATAAAGAAATATTCTTATGTACCCGTATGTATCAGAATAAGATTGAAGATTCTGTTTACACATTACTAAAAGATAAGATTGCTTACTTCGGGCTACAGGATAACTTTCGAATACTCGCTAATTCAATCGAGCATAAAACTAACGGTTCAATGTTTAAGTTTTACGGTATCGCCAGGAACATCGATGAGATTAAATCATTCGAGGGTGCAACGGTGTGGTGGAATGAAGAAAGCCAGAATCTTACTAAGAAAATGTTTACCACTATTCGGCCTACCATAATGCGTAATGAAGGTGCTGAAATGTGGTTTACGCTGAACGGTCAGCTTATTAGTGATTACTCATGGCAGCGTTTGGTAGAGTCACCGCCTAAAGGCGCATTAGTTCGTAAAATTAATTATGATGAAAATCCATTTTTAGGAGAATCAGCATTAAGAGATATAGACGAAGAATTCAACGAGGACGAAGAATTAGCCAATCACGTATACAATGGCGTGCCATATGCAGATGATGATCAATCAATTATCAAACGCTCATGGGTTAACGCATGCATTGATGCACACATTAATTTAGAGTTAGATTTATTCGGTGCTACTACTGCCGGTTATGATGTTGCTGATAGCGGTGCTGATAGAAACTGTGTAACTGTATTTAATGGCGCTGTTGCTATTACAATGGACGCATGGAAAGCCGGTGAGGATGAATTAGAGCGCTCATCATTAAGAGCTTATAAGTTAGCTGATGGCGGCTTATTATCATATGACTCTATCGGCGTAGGTGCTGGTGTTGGCTCAATACTCAAGGGTAAAGGCTATAATAATTACTCTAAGTTCAATGCCGCTGCTGAAGTATTTAACCCTAAGAAAGAATACTCACCTAAGATAACCAATAAGGCTAAGTTTGAGAACCTAAAGGCTCAAGCATGGCGTGATGTTGCTGATAGAATGCGTAATACGTTTAACGCTGTAACTAAGGGTATGACATACGACCCTAGTGAGTTGATTAGTATCAGTGGTGACATTAAAGGATTAGAAGAGTTAAAGAGTGAGTTATGCGCCCCTAGAGCGGATTATTCTAAACGTGGTCTTGATATTGTCGAGGCTAAAAAAGAAGTTAAGAAGAGGCTGGAAAAGTCCCATGATTTAGCAGATAGCTTCATCATGGGTGCATGCCCTCACCTAGTTAAAGGTAAGCGAGGCGCGTTAAATATTTATGGCTAGAACTCTTGATTTGATAGGGTGATTAATTTTATATCATCCATCTCATCCTCTAGCTCAGCAGAGTAAGGATATAGTTCTCTCCATAATTGCTCTATACCTTTATGTTGCGCATCGTTTAAGTCGTACCACCCAGCAGATTGAACCTTTTCTATAAACTCGTTTAATCTCATAATTGATCTCCTCTCATGCTTCTTAGTGTGTTAATGATTATAGCTTGATTAACAAGTGACTCTTTCTGCAACTTCACACGCTCATTAATCTTAAAGTACCAGCAGATAACCTCACGTATTAATATAAACACGAATAGGGTTATAGCTATAAAGCCTATAATGTTAGGTAGGTTGTTCATTATTAGTGGGTTCATGATTTATCTCTCTTAGTTAATTTTTCTGTAATAGACTTACCAAGCAAATCTAAGTCGCGAATAAGGCCATTCATATCAGACCATCTTTTAATGTGGAAGTACTGTTGGCTAGATAACCATTCGTGATAGTTATCACTGTATGCGTATATCCTAACCTTCATCTACTTATCCCCATTGATTTTATTAATCATAATATCGTATTGAGCTTTACTGATGATAACCATCTGCTGAGGCTCACCCTTGCGTACAGTTGTAATGCACAAAGGCTCGTTGGTAGCTTCAATCAAATCTAATTCCGTTTTCATAAAGCTGCGGAATCTTGAGCTATTCATTACTTTCATTATTCGCCCCTTGCTTTTTTAAGTAGTATTCCAACTTCTTTATGGAATGAGATACTTTCTTTTATAGTCCAAGATGTATCAGCTTCATGCATAACCTCTAAAAACGTAAGTAGCTCCCCAAGCTTGTTATACATATCAGGAGCAGCAGCTATTAAGTTGGCATCACCTTCCAAGTCACCAATAACATAAGCGCTAGATAAAATACTTGTGCTGGCTGATAGTTTACACACCGTTCTGGCGTTCATGTTTTCAGAGCCAATATAAATTGACCATTCGCCTTTAGTAAACTTAGTATTCATATTCATTCCTTATTTAATTAACTTGTACGAAGAATAGTACGAACACTTGTACAGGTCAAGGTTTATTTAAAATGAATCACTACAATGCTATAATAAGTCATTAACTATATAAGGCTTTCATAATGGCGCACAACACACAGACCACGGATAACTTTCTTAGTGGTGATACTAATTATCAAGAACAGTTAAATTTGTGGCAGGAAGTTAGAGCCGCGATTGCTGGTAAGTATAAAGTATTGCAAATAATCACCTGCTTACCTGGGCCACAATATAAACAATACCCAATATTCGGTAATGACGCACAACGTCAACAGGCTAACGCTTGTAATGCTGCTAATGCTTTACGTGTCACCTCTTATTGGTCGCGTGGTCGATTCTTTAACGCTACAGGTCGCACACATGAATCATTGGGTGGCATGGTATGGAGTAAAGAGCCAGAAGTTGAATTGGCTCCTAAGCTTGATTACTTAGAAAGGAATGCTGATGGTGCTGGTAGTGGTTTGCGTGAAGTTGCACAAGCTGTTGTTGATGAGGTCGATTCTATCGGTCGCTATGGTATCTTGGTTGATATGCCATCTAATGAGCAGCGATTAACACAGGCTCAAGAGCAGATGCCATCTAACGCACCACGTTTTATTCAATACAATGCCGAGCAGATTATTTATTTTCGTGTTGCTGGTAACTCAAATTCAGTTGATGAAATACGCCTTACTGAAATTCGCAGCGAGAAAGTAAAAGGTAATGATTTTGATTATGAAAACAAGACCTATATTCGCCGCTTAATAATGATTGATAATATATATCACAACCAGTTATGGAATGATAAAAAGGAAATGATCAGTGATGTCGAGCCAATAGCTAACGGTAAAAAGCTTACTGAGATACCTTTCCAGTTCTTCGGTGCCGATAATAACTCCCCCGAGTACTCGAAAGTACCTCTATATGATTTAGCTAACGCCAACTTGGGTCACTTTGTATTGGATTGTGATAACCGCGATAACTTACATTTTCACGGTCAAGGCATGACTAACGTGTTTACCAAGATGGAGCCTGATGATTTCAACCTAAGAAACCCTAACGGTTTAGATGTTGGTGCAAAGGGCCGTAATACGTTTGAGGAAACCGATAGAGTCGAACTATTACAATTAGAGGCTACCGGCGCAATCCCTGCTGAAATGGTACGTGACCAAGAGCGAATGGTTATGCTAGGCGCTCAATTAGTAACTAACGCATCAAGTACACAGACGTTAGGCGCTAAAGAAATAGAAGTCACCACATCAACAAGTACACTGAAGCGTATTGCATTTAATGTTACTGAAGGCATCGAGCAATGCTTAGCATGGGCTGCTTTATTCCTTGGCGAGTCGAAAGAGTCAACGTACAAGATTAACACTGATTTTGTTACTGATGATATGTCACCAGAAATGATTACCAAGCAAATGGAAATGGTTCAGGGTGGCGTATTACCTAAAGCTACATTATGGGAAACTGCTCGCAAGGTTGGCTTTACTAAATTAGATGATGCCACGTTAAAGGCTGAGTCTGAAAAGGATAGCGCTGAGATTAAAGGTATGGAAGAAGACGCTGCAAAGGCACAAGCTAAGCTGGATGCCGATGAGTTAAATAATGCCTAACGAGATACTAACAACCGTCTACAGTCAGCATACAGTATTCTTGCAGCGTGTCGGTGCTACTCAAGGCAACGATGTCATACCTTTTCTTCGTTTAATCGAGGAAGATATTCAGCGTATATTTAACACGTATCGTGATAGACCTAAAACAGCAGCCAATCAAGCGGCTATTACAAAGGCTATTGATATTGCCTCGCGCGGTCATTTACAGGATTACATAACCGAGCTTAAAAAGTCTAACCGTGAGATAGGAACCAACGAGGCAGAATTTGCGGCCAGTACACTTAATAAGATAGTAATACGTGATGACTTTGAATCTATCGTACCTAGTGCAGCACAGGTTAACGCTATCGCCATCGCTACACCTATTCAATTGAGTGAGTCAGCCTACACAACTTATAACTCTATGATGTCAAACTATTGGCGTAAATGGACTGATGAAATAGATGCTTTAGTGCAGAATGGCTTTGTTACCGGTCAAAATATTGACGAGATAGCGGCCAATGTATTTAAGCAGATGCGATTAGAGAAAAGCACAGTAAGCAAAAACTTATTAAATCGCGCTCACAGGTCAGCTAAGTCAGTTGCTATTACCGGCACTAATCATTATGCCAATACTGCCAGGATAGAATTTGTTGATCAAAACGATAACGTGTTAAAAGGCTATCGATTAATATCCGTGGTTGATTCGCGTACTTCGCGCAAGTGTCGAGCATTAGACCAGAAGTTTATACCGAAAGATTCACCTAAGCTGTCAAGCTTCACGCCTCCTTTGCATATTAATTGCCGTACTGCTTTAGTATATGAAGTGGATGAAAGGTTCAGTTTAGATGATGCAGATACTAAGCGGGCGAGTAGCTTTGAGGTTGACGGTAAGCGCGACCCTAAGCCCGTATCGTCAGAGGGTATTTATTATGATAAAATGAAGTCTCTCAAAGCAAGTGACCAAGATAATATACTTGGTCCAACTATGGGAAAGGCTTTTAGAAAGATGAATAACCCGAGTGAATTCGCAAATGCGACAATTGATTCTTTGGGTAATCCATTAACTATAAAAGAAATGCAAAAGAAAGATAACGAATTAGGCGCTATATTGCGTCAACAAACTGGCGGCTAGCGGTCGCTTTAACAACGTACTAGAGGTACATCATGGATTTAACTACAATCGAAGGCATTACATTTACACCAGAACAAACAGCGGCAATCATGAAGCAACATCAA
>JAESPR010000045.1 GCA_016765685.1 Colwellia sp.
ACCGCGACATACCGTTCATCCTGAACATACACGCTCTTTGCCATCCATGGCACCGCGACATACCGTTCATCCTGAACATAAAAAAGGCGGTTATTAGCCGCCTTTTTTTATTCTTGCTCGTCACTTGATGGATTTTCGTCATCCACCTGTTGGGCACTTTGCTCAGGGTTATGTGTCGATGATTCACTCGAAGCTTCACTTGATGCTTGAGGGTTATCACCCTCTTCTCCTTCAATTCCCTCACCTTCAACTATCTCTGTCTCTTCAATTTCGTCGATACGTTGCAGAGCAACTACATGCTCGCCTTCAACCGTACGAATTAAACGAACACCTTGGGTATTACGACCAATAACACTGACCTCATTAACACGCGTACGTACTAAGGTGCCGTTATCAGTGATCACCATAATTTCATCAAGCTCTTCAACTTGTACCGCGCCAACCACTTTGCCGTTACGCTCACTCACTTTAATTGAAACTACACCTTTGGTAGCCCTGCTCTTCGCTGGATACTCAGCTAAATCAGTACGTTTACCAAAACCATTTTCAGTGATAGTTAATATAGGACCATCGTTTTTAGGCACAATCAATGAAACAACTCTTTGCTCACCATCTAGCTTAATACCGCGAACACCAGTACCTGTTCTTCCGATTGGTTTTAAGGCCCAACGCTGTTCACCAGTTTCAGGATCTAGTTTAATTTCGCCAGTTTCACTGTCTTTAACTTTTTCATTAAAGCGCACTACCTTGCCCGCGTCAGAGAACAACATGATGTCGTTGTTACCATCAGTAATATCAACACCAATTAAAGTGTCATCATCACGAAGGTTTAAGGCAATAATACCATTTGCTCGTTGATTTTTATAAGCGGTTAAGGCGGTTTTCTTCACCGTACCCGACGCAGTTGCCATGATAATGTATTTGTCTTCTTCATATTCACGCACTGGTAAAATGGCGGTAATACGTTCATCAGCCTCTAAAGGTAAAATATTTACAATAGGTCGCCCACGCGCGGTACGACTCGCTAATGGTAACTGGTAGACTTTGAGCCAGTACAATTTGCCTTTGTCGGAGAAACATAAAATAGTGTCGTGAGTATTAGCAATTAATAAACGCTCAATGAAGTCTTCTTGTTTCATTTTAGTAGCGGCTTTACCTTTGCCACCACGACGCTGTGCTTGATAATCACTCAATACTTGATATTTAACATAACCTTCGTGAGAAAGTGTTACCACAACATCTTCTTCACAGATTAAATCTTCTAATGATAAATCATGAGAGGCATTAGTAATTTCTGTGCGACGCTCATCACCAAACTCATCACGTATAGCGACTAATTCTTCACAGATAACTTCCATTAAGCGCTCTGGGTTTTCTAGAATATGCATTAATTCCGCAATCAGATCTAATAAAGCTTTATACTCACTGGTTATTTTTTCGTGTTCTAAACCACTTAATTTATAAAGTTGTAATTCAACAATAGCTTTAGCTTGAACGGGTGTTAGGAAATACTTGTCATCACGAATACCAAATTGAGGCTCTAACCACTCAGGACGTGCAGCATGCGTACCTGCACGTTCTAACATCGCGCTGACATTACCTAAATTCCAGCCTTGAGAAACTAACTGTTCTTCGGCTTCTTTTCTTGATGGTGAGTTTTTAACCAACTCAATAATTGGTTCAATATTAGCAAGCGCTATTGATAAACCTTCTAAGATATGTGCTCGGTCGCGTGCTTTTCTTAATTCAAAAATTGTACGGCGAGTTACCACTTCACGGCGATGTAAAACAAACTCTTCCAGCATTTCTTTAATATTAAATATTTTTGGCTGGCCGTTGCCTAAAGCCACCATATTAAAGCCAAATGATATCTGCATTTGCGTCAGTTTGTATAAGTTGTTTAATACAACTTCGCCCACTTCACCACGTTTGATTTCAATAACCATACGCATGCCATCTTTATCAGATTCATCGCGTAGAGCTGAAATGCCTTCAATACGTTTGTCTTTAACCAGCTCTGCCATTTTTTCAATCAGGCGTGCTTTGTTAACTTGATAGGGTAATTCATGAACAATAATGGTTTCTTTACCCGTTTTTTCATGCACTTCAATTGTTGCACGGGCGCGAATTTTAATTTTACCGCGACCGGTACGGTACGCTTCTTCAATACCGGCTCGACCACTGATAATACCTGCGGTTGGAAAGTCTGGACCTGGAATGTAAGTTAATAATTCTTCGAAAGTAATTTCACTGTTATCGATTAAGGCTAAACAACCATTAATCACTTCAGTTAAATTATGCGGTGGAATATTAGTCGCCATACCTACAGCAATACCACTACTACCATTAATAAGTAAGTTTGGAATACGGGTTGGCATAACTACAGGAATATGTTCTGTACCGTCGTAGTTAGGGACAAAATCAACAGTTTCTTTATCTAAGTCAGCCAAAATCGAGTGAGCAATTTTAGACATGCGAATTTCGGTATAACGCATTGCTGCCGCGCTGTCACCATCAACCGAACCAAAATTACCTTGGCCGTCAACCAACATATAACGTAAAGAAAACGGCTGTGCCATACGAACAATAGTATCGTAAACCGCGGTATCACCATGCGGGTGATATTTACCTATAACATCACCAACCACACGGGCTGATTTTTTATAAGCTTTATTCCAATCATTGCCTAATACATCCATCGCGAATAATACCCGTCGATGCACTGGCTTCAAACCATCACGCACATCAGGCAAAGCACGCCCAACAATAACGCTCATTGCATAATCTAGGTAAGAATTTTTTAACTCATCTTCAATATTTACTGGAACTATTTCTTTGGCCAGATCTGACATAAATAGACATATCCCTTAACTTAAAACGTAACATACAACCCACAAGATTTTTATTTTTATCTTTTGATTACCGTTGAATTATTTTGTTCATAACAAAAACAAATCAACGCTGCATACTAGCACAATTTCAAGTGATGCCAAACAGCTTTATTTACCCATTTATAAGGAGATTCAATGTCATAAAAAAAGTGCTGATAAAAGCAACAAAACACCCACTTAGTTGATCTATTTCATCGTTTTGACCAAGTTTTGCTCTTTGTTTAATCTGAAGTTTCGTTTAGAATCGCATTATTCAAATTTTAACAAGATTAACCATGACCCAAATTAACGATGTACCTAATGTAAGTGACGCTGAAATCGAAAAATTTGAACAAATAGCGAACCAATGGTGGGATTTAAGTGGTGATTTTAAACCGCTTCATCAAGTTAACCCGTTAAGAGTGCAGTTTATTTGTCAGCATGTAGCGGAACAACAACACGAGCTTTTTGACAAAAACATTATCGATGTCGGTTGTGGTGGCGGTATTTTAACTGAGTCGCTAACAAAATTGGGTGCAAATGTTACCGGTATTGATATGGGCACTGAGCCACTTAATGTTGCCAAACTGCATGCACTTGAGTCAGGGTTAACCATAGAATATGAAAAAATAACCGCGGAAGAAAAAGCACAGCAATGTAGTGAAACCTTTGACATGGTAACGTGCATGGAAATGTTGGAGCATGTGCCCAATCCAGCATCAGTAATTAATGCTTGTGCCACTTTAGTTAAACCCGGCGGCTTAGTGTTTTTCTCTACATTAAACAAAACGGTTAAATCCTACTTATTAGCTATTTTAGCCGCAGAGAAAATATTAAAAATTGTGCCTGATGGCACCCATGACCATGATAAATTTATCAAGCCTTCACAATTAATCGGTTGGGCAGAGGAAAGTGGCTTAAAATGTATTGATGCTAGTGGCATTCATTATAACCCTTTTACTGAAAACCATAAGTTAGCCCCTAATTTAGATGTTAATTACATTTTATGTTGTCAAAAAATGTAACTTCAAGCTGCAAGTTGTACAAAGTTTAAACACATTCTCAACTCATTGTTTTAACATGTTATTTTTGTTTTTATTCCATATAGGAATATGAAAACAATAAATTTAATAAAAATATTTTTAGCTTAAAAAAACTATAAAAACCTATTGATTTTTCAAATATCCACACAAAATAGTCGCTCTAGCTGAGCTACTATTTATTCATTAAATGTCAACCAAAAATCAGCCCTTTTTTGTGCTTGCATTAAGAGTAAAACCTCACTATCTTGTGTCTAGCTTTATAAAAACCCCTAGATGTTGTGCATTCACCATAATATAAAACAATAATTAACCTATGGGTTAAATGCTCATAGGAAACAATAAAAACAAAGGGCTCTTTTACTATATTTTTCTTATTTATAGTTAAAGAAAATAATAACAATTTACACCACAGGTCTTTCATGAATAATAATCTTTTTGTTACCAAGCGTAATGGCGAAAAAGAGTCCATCGACTTAGAAAAAATTCATCGCGTTATCGCTTGGGCAGCTGAAGGTCTTGATGACGTTTCAGTTTCTCAAGTCGAATTAAAATCACATATTCAAT
>JAESPR010000007.1 GCA_016765685.1 Colwellia sp.
AGCAAATCATTGGCCGCAAACTTTGAGAACTCAGGCCATAGAATATCGTCCATTGCATCAATAGACATGCGCCAAGCAACGCCTTTATTAATCTTCTCATCAGTGCAGCCCTGTAGAAACTTTTTATCAATCATGACTTAGCCCTCAATTTATCAGCGTATTGAATAGCACCATCAGCATCTATAATCGAAGTAGCTATTCCGTTTACCTGTGCGCTGTAGGCTTTCTCTTTGATTAGTTCCTCAATGGCATCGGCTTTGATATCCGCTAGTGATCGGGAAGGTAGTTTATATCTGGCTGATTCAAATTCGTTTATCGTGGAATTCTTAACAAATACACCATTACCAGAAAGACTGGTTTCTGAGTTCTCAATATCTATTGCGATTTCCGCAAACTCTTCAATCTTAGCCCTAAGCTCTGCATTACTAGCCTTCAATTCCTTATTCTCATGATCCAACTCTTCTACTGTGTACTGATCTAGATTGCTCATTCTTCTTCTCCCGATCCTGATTTTAGTTTGATTATTCTAGAGGTCATTTCGTGCATTATCTCGACCGTTGTTTTATGTTCGCTGTCTTTCTCAAAAAACACGTTCTTTAGTGAGTTTGCTCGATGTGATACTGCAAACACATTGCCAGCAATGTAGCCAATATTTGAGTCTAGGCGGTCAATGGTTCGGTCAGTGGCGTTTGGTAGGTTTGTTGTAGCCTTGGTTAATTCTATGCCGGTATACTCGCATCGCTTCTTGGTAAGCAGCCGTCTAATATCGACCAGTGTTAATTCAAACTCTTTCCCCCGAGTTATCGCATTGCTATTAAGTGACATAAATTTAGATGCAATTTCAAGGTCAGTGGGCTTCTCGTAAGGCTTTGACCCTGTTGGCGTTAGCTTAGGCTTGACTGCTACACTAACCTTGCTGATAACCGCTTTGGCCCCGTCATTGATTCTAGGCTCACTCTCAATGAAGTTTCCGCGCCATCCGTTAGCGTAAGCATTCCAGACTTTAAGGTATTCACCGTTCTTTGCGTTACTTGCTCGGGCCTTATTGTTTTGAAGTGATTTAATAACATCAAGTATTTCTTTGTCTGATTTCTCACTAGCAATCTTCAGAACGTGCCTTTGAATCTCGATCGGCTGAGTAACTGTTTTTGTGTATGCGTTCATTTATACAATCTCCATATCTTTATCGTGATGACCTGCTAGCCACCAATGTTTAAGGCATAATTCAGCATCGCCAAAAGGGCATGATTCGATGCTTTCATTGTTTGAGCGGGTAGCTCGGCCATTGTCATAGGCTTCGTCATTCTGCTGTCGTGTAGCCATTACTTTATATCCTCTGCTTTTTGCTTAAATAAATCAGCGTGAATTAACAGCGCTGCTTGTAATTTGGGATTGCTTGCTGCTTCCTCCTCGAAAGCTACTTTCTTTACTAGGGCTGATTTGAATGATAAATAGGCTTTCTCTGCTACTGAAGCCTTGATAAATAAACCCAAATACTTAAGCTTTCCGTTTACTCTGCAATTTGCTTGGTACTTTCCGGCTGGTTTGTTAAAGCACACACCTTGAGGCAAGTCTCCTCGCGCCGCTGCACTATCTGTAAATAGTATATTAATTGAGCGACTAACAAACATGCATTCATAAGGCCCGTATACCTTATTTTTAGGTATTAATAAGTCTTTATCAAGCTGCTTTCCTTCCCAATCTTGAGTCTCCATCCACGACCTGAATACAGATAGCGCGAGCCACTCCTTGGTAACAGAGCAGCCTTTGTATGTTGGCTGTTTCTCTTGGTATTTTCGGCAATAGCAACGCCGAAGCATATTCTTCCACGTTAGGTAGTATGGGCAGAATAAATTTTTACCGTTAACCTTTGCCCTTACTATATAATCAGCGTCATTTACCCCCACACCATGAATAAGATTTCTTTGTGCTAGTGATGCCTTGCTTGCTGGAACTTCGATGAATACGTTCATTATCCACCATCCATATCACGTAAGACTCGGCTAACTATATTAAAATCCTTACCCTTATACTTGCCAACCCCTACGCCAAGCTTGTAGAGCGTCTTAATAGTGACACCTCCGCTAGCAATAATTGTATCAAGTGCCTTTGCTGATAATGATGCCATCTTTTGTACCTGATAGTTTGTTAGTGGAGATTCATCTTTGTTTATCTTCTTTCCATGCTTAACCTTAAAGTTGTCCATGCCTTGAGTTACTGAAAACTGAAGAGTGCTGATGTCGATCATTGCTTAATTCCTTAATGGTGATTAATGACATTACTATATGCTATAATGACACCATAAACAAATTATTAATTTAATTCATCTAATCACTAGACACTGATGATTTAATCCACTAAGCTTCAGTTATCAATTAAGGAGCAAGCGAAAATGAAAACAACTTATAGTACAGACGAATTAACTTGGCGCTGTAGTGATTTTGCAGAGCATGTTGATTCAGTTATTGCGCACGTCAATGCTGGAAATGTTGTTACTTACGAAAAAACTCAGATTGATACAGCTATGGTATTTCTAGCAATGATCGAAGATAACATCGATGAAGCTCTAGCAATATTTACTAGAATGATTCCAGCAAATGTAGAAGATGCAAAAGTAATAGACGATAAAACACAAGAGCTAGCAGAAGAAGCAGCTCGCAGCTATAAGGGGCAGTATAATGGGTAGTACCGAAGTAATTAAGCAAGAACCAAAGGCAGTAGTACAGGTAGCAAGCGCGCAAAGCCTGATTGAGATGGCAATCACTCAAAACGCAGACATTGATAAACTTGAGAAGTTAATGGCCCTGCAAGAGCGTTACGATGCGAAGAATGCAAAGTCAGCATATTTATTGGCGCTTAGTATGTTTCAGTCAAAGTGCCCCGTAATTGTGGCGAAGAAGCAGGGGCATAATTACAAGTACGCACCGCTTGGTGATATTGTCGCGCAAATTAAAGAGCTGTTATTTCATTGCGGGTTATCTTATCGCTTTGAGCAGTCTCAAGAAGGGAAATCAATTAAAATACGCTGTATTACTTCACACATTGAAGGGCATACAGAATCTCTAACAATTGAGGGGGAGGCCGACACTCAAGGCTCAAAATCATCAATACAGGCCATTGGCTCAACCATTACATATCTTAGACGATATAGCCTGCTAGGCGCTTTAGGCATCGTTACTGCTGACGAAGATTCCGACGGCCGTGTTGAATCATCTAAAAAGATTGATCATTGTGATTCTGCCCAAGTTATTAAAATTAATGAACTTATCGAAAAGACAGGTGTTGATTTAAACAACTTCGGATCTCTGGTTAATCAAACCTTTGGAATAAATTGCAGCTCGTTCGCTCAGTACACAAAAGAGCAGGCAGATTTTGCCATTAAAAAATTGGAGTCTAAATTATGATCATTGTTGATATTGAACAAGGCTCTGAGGAGTGGCTACGGCTGCGCCTTGGGCTAGTTAGCGCTAGTCGATTCAAGGACTTGATGACTGAGCCAAAATCAAAGGCTGATAAAGAAAATGGAGTTCTTAGCGCAACAGCTAAAACTTACATGATGGAATTGATAGCGGAGATCTTGACCGGTAAGCAAAAAGAAATATCAGGCCGTCCGCTTGATTGGGGAAAGGGCAATGAGAAGAGTGCTCAGATTGAATACGCTTTCGAGCAGGGTGTTACTGTTGATGAAATTGGCATATGCCTTACAGACGATAAGCAGATCGGCGCTAGCCCTGATGGTTTTGTGGGTGATTACGGAGGTTTAGAAATTAAATGCCCTTATAACTCAGCAATACATATCGCAACTATTCTTTCTGACGCGATGCCTAAAGAGCACATGGCGCAGGTTCAAGGCAATATGCTAGTCAATGACCGCAAGTGGTGGGACTTCGTAAGCTATGACCCGCGCATTGACGGCAAGGGCCGAATATTCATTACTCGCATTAACCGCGATGACGAATACATTGAAAAATTACAAATCAAATTAACCGCGTTCATTGCTGAAATGAAACGCATCCTAAAAGAGTCGTTCGGCATTGAGTGGAACGGCGTAACTGTAGAAGAGAGTAAATAACATGAGTCATACGGTAACTTGCAAGTTAAACAAAGAAGCACGGCAGCATCAAAACGCTAGCGGAGTGACATTTTTTGTCAGTCTTGGCGAAAAGAACTACAACTTTCAGACTCAGGCTAGTGAGTGGACTAACTATGAAGCTGCATTGTTTGCCAAAGACAACCAGATTGCATTCTATCAGTCTGCGCTGGTTGAGGGTTCTATTGTATCGGTAAGCTCAACAGGGCTAATCATGGAGCCACAGACCGACCCGCAATATAAGCCAAAGTTAAAGATGGTAGATGCTAAGCTTGAATTTGTTCATAGCGCTGGGCAGCCAATACAGCAAGGCCAGCCAGCACCGCAACAGCAAGGTGGATTTGCACCACAGCAACCAGTTCAAGGCGGGCAAGGCATGGCAGCTCAACAGCAGGGAGGTTTTGCACCACAAGGCCAGCAAGTAAGACCGCATCCACAAAACGCAGCGCGAACAGCGCCACAGGGTCAGCAGCCACAAGCAGCACCTCAGCCAGCAAATAACTTTGATAACAATGATATCCCTTACTAACCACCAACCGGCTAACTCAGGTTAGCCTGCTTAATTATGGAGTGAAGATTTATGAAAGTTAAATTTAATATAGATAGTGGCGCAAATATACATAGCAACAACGAAAGCGAATGGTTTGATCCTGTTGATGAACTTGGACTTAAGGAGGGGGAGTGGGAAAAATTAACTGATGATGAAAAATGGGAATCGGCCAGAGAGTGGGCTTCTAATTATTTGGACATTGGCTTTGAAGAAAAAGAAGACTAACTAGCAGCCCTTCGGGGCTAAGGATAGATTTATGAGTAAGATTGAAGAGTTTAATAAAATAAAGGGCGATACTGAAAAGTTCAAATGGCTTATTGATAATCAAGGCTTTGGTCTTTGTCTAAATCTAGATAATGATG
>JAESPR010000112.1 GCA_016765685.1 Colwellia sp.
AATTTGCTTCATTAAATTGCTACTCTGTAAAATATGCAGTGTTTCTTGCTCTCTTTCCCAGTCATCAGCACTCATCACAATAAAGTCGTCACCTGCTCGTCTAGTCACCTTTATCGGCTCATGTTCACTAACCGTTTGCTCGACATATGCTTTTAAATTGTCTCTAAACTGGTTTACGCTTATGCTATTCATAACAAACTCACTTGTACGTACGGTAGTGTTGTACATTATAGTTTAAAAAATATAACAAGTCATGAGCTATTTCGTTCTAAAAATCATAACTTTTTCGACCCGAAAGTGCATGAGACAAAGTATTGCCATCAACATATTCAAGTTCGCCCCCAATAGGCACGCCATGAGCAATACGGGAAAGATTAACCTGATGGCTTTGTGCTAGTTCCGCAATAAAATGTGCCGTAGCTTCGCCTTCTACGGTTGGATTAGTCGCTAAAATCACTTCAACATATTGTCCGCTAGCAAATTGTTTTTCCAATAGGTCTAAACCTAAATCATCGGGACCAATACCGTCAATAGGTGATAAGTGCCCCATCAAAACAAAATACTTGCCGCTAAACTCGCCGGTTTGCTCAATTGCGATAACATCACCGGGACTTTCAACAACACATAGAGTGGTCGCTATTTTACGTTTCGGACTTTGACAAATTTCACACAACGCTTGTTCGGTAAAATTTCGACAAGATTGGCAATGGCCAATCTCTGTCATTGCGGTAGCTAAAGTAGCTGAGAGTTTACTGCCACCACCACGGTTTCGCTCAAGCAAATAAAAAGCCATGCGTTGCGCAGATTTTGCGCCAACACCGGGTAAACATTTTAACGAGTCAATAAGCTCTTGTACTAGCGGACTAAACTTCATAAAACATACTTCAAAAAATGTGAATAATAGTAAATCAAAAAACGTTATAAAGGGCTTGATACTGGATACAGTACCTGATCTTTATAACCCGTGGTAATGACCATAAAGCCTGACAATAACTGATCTAAATCATTATCACCAGTATCGCTAATTAGCGGTCGGTTATTTAAAGCGGTTAGTTTTGCTTTAGTAGCAATAATAATGATATTTTCTCTGCCGCCTTTTTGCTCAAGAATAAAACGAATAACCCGAGAACTTAATTGCTGATTTCCTCGACCAAAAATATGCCCTTGCCCGCCAATTAAGGTGATAACCAAGGTCACATTTTGTTGATTTTTATCAGCCTGAATAAGCTTCTGCCATAGTTGCGTTTCAGTAACATCGCTAGCAACCAAGGCTTCACCTTGCACTAGATCAACACCAAGCAGCGTATTGTCAAGATCTAGCTCAGTCATTAAAAAATCTGTGGTTGAGCCTGAGCCGATAATAAATAAGTCGCCTTCGTTATCTGCCATGTGAGCAATAACATCTTCGCTAATATCATGTAGCACTAATTCATCAAGCTCGATACCGCCAGATTTTACCGCTTGCATATATCTCAACTCACTTGGAATTTGCATTTCACCAAAGCGCTTGGCTTTGACTATACCTTGACGAAACAGTGATTCGTCAATATCCATTACATCACCTTCCGTTAAGGTAACCAACTGTTTAGTGACCATTAACTCTACTACTCGCCCAGCCGCCGTTGGTGTTATAGCATAAACACCTGAATGAATTTTACAGCCCGCAGGTATGCCTAAAACAGGCACTTGTGGTAAGTTGTTTTGTGCTGAATTTTGTAAAACTACTTTAGCGATATTACGCGCAGTACCGTCACCGCCAGCAAATAAAATAATATCTACTTGCGCGGTAAGTAATGCTGAAACGGCTTGCTCAGTGTCAAGGGCTTGGGTATTTTCACTCTCGGTTTGATAAACCAACTCAACAGCAAAGCCTAAGTTTTTAGCTGCTTGCTCACCCATTTGATTGTTCGCTGTATAAACAGTGAGTTCATCTTGATAAGGCACAAGTACTTCTAACGCCGTTTTTGCCCGAACATTCGCTTTTGGCTCTGCTCCTAGAGCAAGCGCATGTTTTGTCATGCCGTCACTGCCCTTTAAAGCAACACTGCCACCAACACCCGCAACAGGGTTAATAATCAAACCTAATTTAAACATGCATACTGCTCTTTTTTTTAATAAAACTGTCAATCGTTAATGGCAAAGCGGTATTATAAAATTGTGCTAAAGCAATAATAAATTGATTGGCTCTAGTGGGAAAACCTTGCTTTAAAAACACTTCAACTTGCTCAAAGACCTTCTTTTCGAAACTATCAGTATCTGCTTGAAAACCATTTAAGTTATCAGAAGATACATGGAATTGTCTTCTGGCTGCAACATTAAATGCCCACTCTATTGCTTGGGGGATAACTTCAACATGCTCGAATTTTTTCTGCTGTTGCTCATTTCTACCGTCGGGCATATACCAATAACCAAAATCTTCCAATAAACGCCTTGCTTTACCGGCTTGACACCAATGAGAAATTTCATGGAAAGCACTCGCATAAAAACCGTGGGCAAAAATTATTTGGTGATACGAACAGTTTTCATCCGCTGGTGTATAAATAGGCTCATCATCACCTTTGATTAATTGAGTATTGTATTGCTCAAAGAATGTATCGCTAAAAAGTTGAATGAGATCTGGGTATTGATGGCGCATATTCAAATAAGTAAGGCTTAAAATTATCGCTATTGTAACGAAAAAAGGTGGCTGTTTCATCCAATAAAGGAGAGAAAACAGCACACCTTTTTATCTTTATTGTTATTAACGCTTATTTAGATTTTTTACTGCATGATTAATAACAAAGTAGCCTAATAAACCAGAGATTAATGAGCCAATCACTATGCCTAATCTATCTTGAAATAAAGGACTAGCAGAAGATTGCTCAAATGCTAATGAACCGATAAACAAACTCATGGTAAAACCAACACCACACAATAAGGAAACTCCGTACAATAATGGCCAGTTAACGTTATCAGGCAATTTAGCAAAGCCTAATTTAATGGCGATAAAACAAAAACCAAACACCCCTAATTGCTTTCCTAAAATTAAACCTAGAATGATGCCTAAAGGCACAGGCGAAGATACTTGCGCTAAGCCCACACCATCAAAACTAATACCCGCATTGGCAAAAGCAAAAACCGGTAAAACAATAAAAGCGACCGTGGTATGCAAATTATTTTCTAACGATTTTAGTGGTGAGGGGTCATCGTCTTTACCTTTAAGGGGAATAAAAAAGGCTAGAATTACCCCTGCTAAGGTCGCATGTACGCCAGACTTTAAAACCGCAACCCATAAGATTAAACCAATGAAAATATAGGGCGAAGTGCTAGTTACATTTTGTCGATTAAGAACAAATAAAATTGACAACATGCTCGCGGCAATCACCAAAGATAATACTGATAATTGCTCGGTATAAAATAGCGCAATAATAATAATAGCGCCTAAATCATCAAAAATAGCCAATGAGGTTAAAAAAACTTTTAATTGCAACGGCACTTTCGAGCCAATAATAGCTAAAATACCTAAAGCAAAAGCAATATCTGTTGCCGTCGGAATTGCCCAACCACGAAGCGCGCTAGGATTGTCATAGTTAAATGCCACATAAATCAATGCCGGTATCATCATACCACCAACGGCGCCTATGGCAGGTAAAGTTACCTGCCCAGGTTTTGATAACTCTCCTTCTAAAAACTCTCGTTTTAGCTCTAAGCCAACAAGAAAGAAAAATAGTGCCATCAAACCATCATTTATCCACAACAATAAAGGTTTCGCTATTTCAAAACTACCTACCGCTACCACTACAGGCACATCAAGCAATAAATTGTACCAACTAACTAACGGAGAGTTAGCAAAGAGCATGGCTAATATGGCAGCAAACATTAAAATAATGCCGCTAGCTGATTCCTTTTTTAAAAATGTTTCTATGGTTGTTATGGCCATGTTTTTCCTTTTGATTTTATGAACACGTTAAATTAAAGACATAATATGTCATTAAAAAGAATCAAGGCAACTAATTTATTGCAATGGAGTGTAATCTATCATTTTTTTATTATGAAGATTAATTGAAAATTCGGATATTTCCGTTTTAAACAAAATAAAACCATAAATTATTGATTTTTTCTAGCTTAAACAGACTATTTAAGTGTAATATCAAAACATACTCGCAGTGAAATTTTTATAGGTAAGTAATGAAAAAGCTCGACAATATAGACCTTCGCATATTAACGCTTTTGTACAACGATGCAGATATTACTAATAAGGAATTAGCCGCAAATATAGGCATTGCACCGTCAACCTGTTTAGAGCGAGTGAAACGCTTGAAACAAAATTGCGTGATAAAAGGGGCTTTTATTGATGTTAACTTAAATACCATTGGCGGTAATATTGAAGCTATCGCCGCCATTCGTTTACAGCCCTACTCAGAACAAATTGTTAACCTATTTCGTGATGATATGTTGAAATTTCCTGAAATATTAAACCTTTACCATATGGGCGGTAGTTATGATTATTACATTCATATGTCAGTACAAGACAGTGAACATTTACGCCAATTTGTTTTTAAAAACATTACTTCTCGAGATGAAGTGACTACAGTAGAAACGTCTCTTGTGTTTGAGCACAGTCGCAGCGGTGTATTGCCTAATTTTCAATAAAACAATTCGGGTCAAAACTATTTACACCGCAATTTAATAGCCGTTTAATGCTGTTTTTTCATTGGCGAATGTCGGCGACTTTGCTTTTTATTGGAGTGCATTTTATTTTTTGAGTTTGAATTGTGGTGATAAGTTGTTTTTTGCTTATGCACTTTTGGCTTGTGCGTTTTTGGGCTGTGCATTTTTGGGCTGTGCATTTTTTGCCTGTGCTCTGTAGGTTTAACATTTGTCAAATACTGCTTAGGCACAGCGTGCGAGTTGGTTTTATTGTTAGTATGTGCCTCATATGTTTTTCTTTTATTAACCGCATGATGTTTTGCTGATAAACTTTTATTCACATGATGCTGATTTTTATGTAATTTAACGTTGCTTTTGTGAGCACTGCTTTGCTTAGTAAAATGTAATGGTTTACGGGCGTCATGAACTTTTACACGGTTGCTGTGATACTTCTTACTAACGTGCTTAGTTCGATAAGCCACTCCTTTTCGATGTGCAACTTGATGAGACCAACGTTTAGCGTAACCACCACTCGTTATTGAACTGTGGGGGCGATAATAATGAGAACGATGCGGATTAACTACAACCACATGGCGATTATGCCAATGAAAAGCGCTAAAGAAATAATTAAACGAAATATGAATGCCTGAGTGCCAAGAAAAAGGACGGTGATGGTTTACATAAACGCCATGATGAGCCGGCCAATAAACGGGGGGGTATAACGACCAGTGCCAAGCACCATAAACCATACGGGTATCATAATAAGGCACATAAACAATTTCTTTTTCTACTGGCTCAATAATAATATTATTTTCTTCATAACTAACGTCCATATTCGCCATTTTATCTAGGCTTCCAGCAAGTTCCGCCTGTTTTCTAAGCGCCTGAATACTTGCTAGTAACCTTGCTTCATCTTGTAAAAAGGCATCACCAAGTTGCCGAGACCACGTTAAGTCATCACTTAATCGGCTAAGCACTCGCTCGAATGGAATAAGCGCCTTTACGCTGGCATCCCAATTAAAGTCAGCCACCGATTGAGAAATTTGATCCGCGTTAAGTGTTTTGTTTTTTCTCAGCCAACGATGAGCTTCAACAATTTCAATGGGATAAGTTGCAGCAATTAAAATATGAGTTAATAAACTATCCGGGTATAAAGCAATAGGCGCCAGCATTTGTGCTAACTCTGCTTCACTAAATTGCTCCTGCTCGGTTTGAAAGTTTTGTTGAGGGTCTTGTTGAAAATGTTGTTGAGAGCCTTGCTCTGCAACCAGCGTAAAGCTGATCAAAGCGCTGCCTATTAAGCTGCATAAAATAATAAAATGTTTCATCGTATAACCCTTATCACCAAATTTAAGTATTAACAATAACAAGGCCAAACTGAACGTAGGCTGAATAATTTATTGAGGCGCTTAACTAACTACTCAACTAGAAAAGTCAAAAACAAGGGTAAAAGCTGCACCAGCAAGCACGCTCGACTTATCTATAAAGAGTTGCCCTTGATAACTGCTAACTAAATCATTAACGATAGCCAAACCAATGCCATGCCCTGCTTGGT
The DNA here is from genome assembly GCA_016765685.1 of Colwellia sp. Classification (GTDB taxonomy): domain Bacteria; phylum Pseudomonadota; class Gammaproteobacteria; order Enterobacterales; family Alteromonadaceae; genus Colwellia. Next base: position 6,185 of record JAESPR010000112.1, read on the forward strand.
AGGTGTCAGCCCGACCACCGCGAGATAAAATGAGTGCTCTAAGCGATTTGTCTATGCCACTACCATCATCCGCAATTTCAATGATTAGCTGTTTGCTATCCACCACCACTTTTATAGCAACTTTGTGTTTAGCGGCTTTACAAGCGTTGTCTAAAACATTGCCTAACATTTCCATTAAATCAGCTTCATCCCCCTTAAATATAGCGGAAATTTCAACATTTAGATCAAAAAACAAAGCTTTATCTTGATATATTTTAGCTAAGGTAGATATGAGTTTATCGACCACCTGGCTTACCGGAACCCCTAAGTGCCATGATGACTGTCCGGCACTTTGTGCTCTTTTTAGTTGATGCTCAATGATCTGATTAATCAACTGCAATTGCTCGCTGGTACTTGCCGAAATACCGGCTTGACTTTGCATAACAGCAAGCGGATTTTTAAGGCTGTGAGCTAAATCAGACAAGGCATTACGATAACGCTTGCGTTGATTTTCTTCGGTCAGCAGTAAAACATTTAATTGCTGAGTGACTTGTTGTAATTCAACAGGATAACTTGCATCCAGTGCCTTTTTTTGACCTTTTTCTATCTGTTCAAGCTCATGAGTTAACACCGTTAGCGGTTTTAATGTCCATAACAGCCAAACAATTTGCACAACAATAAACACCGCCATTAATACTAATAACCAAGTAAAAAGCTTTTGCCTAAAATCATTCAATGCTTTTAAAAACTCTTGCTGATCTTTAATAAGATGCAGCGTTACCTCAAAAGCTTGTTCGTTATCAGAAAAGCTGACACTAAAACTATAAAGTAAATGACTTTGTTCCGCTAAATTTATTTTTGAAAACAGCGCTTGCCCTACCGTTGGCGAAGGTAATGAGGCTGGTAAAGCTAGTGTTAGCAAAGACGGTGATTGCCATAATGGTTTACTTATTTTATCGCTTAATAATTTATCTTTAGGCAAAGGCGTTATCACGGCATACAAGCCAGATTGACTAACATTAAATTGATTTTCCAACAATAATTCTGGCATTAATAATTGGTTGTTTTCAACCTCAGCAACGGTTAAAATTGAATAACTGTAGGCTTTCAACTCATTTTTAACTGCTAAACTTAATTGCTGTTCAAAGGCATTGGTTAAGGTAAAGCCAATGATAGGCAGCATGACTACGGTCATGATTAATGTACTTAACAATAACCTGACTTTTAATGAGTTTAACTGCCAAAAACGAGTGGTAATTAAATTTTTCATTCGTTAGACAGTCGTTTTAATTTATAACCATGACCACGAAGGGTTTCAATGAAACCATACTCACTGTTTGGATCAAGCTTTTTTCGTAAACGTCGAATAAAAACTTCAATAACGTTAGAGTCCAGATCGAAGTCTTGATCATAAATATGCTCTGTTAATGTGGCTTTTGACGTAACTTCATCAAGGTGTAATATCATGTATTCAAGTAGTTTATATTCTGAGCTACTAAGTTTTATTGCCTGCTTATTTACTTCAACTTGCAAGCTTTTAGTATTGAGTGTTAACGGGCCATTTTTTATTAATGGACTAGCTTGACCTACAGAACGCCTTATCAGTGCGTTCAAACGAGCTACTAGCTCTTCAGTTTGAAAAGGTTTGGTTAAATAGTCATCCGCGCCGGCATCTAACCCCGCAACCTTATCTTGCCAACTATCCCTTGCCGTTAACACTAAAATGGGAAAAACGATATTTTTTTCGCGTAAACGTTTAATAACACTAATACCATCAATAATGGGTAAACCAACATCAATAATAGCGGCATCATAGGGATATTCTTGCCCCTGAAATAAGCCTGTTTCGCCATCGCTGGCTAAATCTACCAAATAATTGGCAGCAATTAAGTGTTCATTCAAGTTTTTCTGCAAGGCAAGATCGTCTTCAATAAGCAGCAAGCGCATAACTAACCACCACTAACCCGGCCAGTTTTAGCATCAACATGCACCGAAACTATATGCCCATTCGTTTTAATTAACTTAACGCGATAACCTGACTTTTGTTTTTGTACTTTAAGCACTTTACCACCAAATCGTCCTTTAGCCATTTGCGCCGCCTGTTTACCACTTTTAACTAGCAGCTGCCCTTTAGCATGCGGATTAGCTTTCATCGTCGTTATAAAAGGCGCATAACTTGCTTGAGCAATAGCGCTCATGGTTAAAGTGACAGTAAAAATATAAACCAAGGGGAAAGCAAATTTCATTGTTGTTCCAAGTACTAACGTGATTCAGGTATTAATAGCTATAGCTTATTTAAAATTATAAACCTTAGCAACTGAATATAAGCTGAACAGTGATTTGTGAAGAAATAAAGTGTTCAGCTTACATTCATCTTTACTGCGCTTTAATAGCTACATCAAACAAAGCCAGTAAGGATAATCCTATGTTCATGCCCAATAACGATACCAACTCAAGCCAATCAAACTCACTGACAAGCTTGTTACTTCTAATTACTGCTAGCTTGCTTTGTTTCACTCAAGCGACTGCCAGTGAATTAAATGCCAAACAATACTCAAGCTCACCAAACACGGTTTCACAAGGAATGATTAAAGCAGAGCTTAATGAACAGCAACGGATTAAAATTATCAAAACCAATAAATTAGCCGATGTGCCCGATCAACTTAACGGTAAAGCCACAACTCAAAGCAGAAGAGTGATGTTAAAAAATCAAAAAGCATTAGTTCATAAAGCATTAACACAAAATAAAAACAACTTAAATTCAGCTCAAAATGACTATGCTGATTTTGTTATTTATAACGCTACCAGCTATTTACAAGACGATTATGACGACGATGGCTTTTATCAAACCTTTAGTGTGACTTTTGATGCCGATATTTATAGTTATAACGAGAATCAACTGGGCGAAGTTTATGCTTTATTGTATATCAGCAAAAATGGCGGCCCTTGGACTCACTATTTTACTACTGATAGTTTTCTTATTGAGGGTGATAGTGAGGGAGATGAGTATGAAGTCATTACGACTTTTCTCTCGGGTTATGCCAGTGATTACTACGATGTGCTAATAGATTTATATCAAGTGGGTTATAGCGATGTGGTCGCGACTTATAGCTCAGATGACAGCAATGCTTTATACGCTTTGCCGTTAGAAAGCAGTGACTATAACGAACCTTATTATATTGAAACAGTTGAAGTTATTGAAGTAAGTGGTGGCAGCATGGTTTGGTTAATACTGTTCCTATTAGGATTTTCTTTCATTCGTTTAAAAACGTTTAACTAACTTGGGTTCATAGGTTGGATCTTAAGAAATAAAACAATTGAAAACATAATACTGAGTTAAACAAAATAACAAAAGTGCTAAACAACTTTAATATTAATGAAATAGGTAAAAAAAGCCGATTTAGTAGCCGTAAACGAATTATAAAACCTTTTGAATTAGTGATGTCGTTAATAACGGCTTTAGGGGATAAATCGGTTGATACCGTGACAGATTTACACCGCTATTTTGTTAAGTTAACGGAAACTGATGTCCAATATAAGCCATTTCACAACCAACTCAGTAAACCAGAGTTTGCTACGTTAATGAAATTATTGGTCGATGTGGCGTTAAGCGAGTGGCAGCAACAAATACTAGGTACAGAAGTCACACTGTCAGATTTTAAGCGCATAGTATTACAAGATGGGAGTTCGTTTGCAGTACATGACAGTTTAAAAGAGACCTTCAAAGGTCGATTTACTAAAATAAGTCCAGCGGCAATAGAGGTTCAGGTGAGTTGGGATGTGCTCAAAGGATACCCAGAGGAAATAGCGGTTAGTGCTGATAGTAAAGCAGGATATGACTTTTTACCTGATGCCAATACGCTCGCAGATACGTTATTTTTAGCGGATAGAGGATACTTCAAGTTATCGTACTTAGAATCAATGAAAGGTTGTTCGCTTGAGTGAGTAGTTTTTGAATGCCACCGACGCTAATTTTGGTACTGGTACTGGTACTGATTTTTCTAACGGTAAGTTTGGCTGCAAAACGCAACTTCAACACTTCTCTAATTTTACGCATTGTGATCCTCTGGTTTGCCATTTGCCTTCCTCAGTCATGAAAAAGGATGTAGCAATAAAATGATGTTAATAATCAATGCGTTGAATCGTATTGGTTAGGTGTGAACACTGATTCCGGAAAATAAGCAGAAATCGTTCATGGTAAAACCAGAATAGGTGTTCACGGTAAAACTAGAATAGGTGTTCACGGTAAAACCAGAATAGGTGTTCACGGTAAAACCAGAATAGGTGTTCACGGTAAAACCAGAATAGGTGTTCACGGTAAAACCAGAATAGGTGTTCATGGTAAAACCAGAATAGGTGTTCACGGTAAAACCAGAATAGGTGTTCACGGTAAAACCAGAATAGGTGTTCATGGTAAAACCAGAATAGGTGTTCACACTAGGCCAGTATGGGTGTTCACTTTGGGCCGGAATATGCGACAGGCAGCTTAGAAAGTAAATCACATCTTTAGCGGCAATTTGCTCACGTTCACTGCCGCACAGGCAGCTTGGAGTGAGCTTACGCGGTAATAAGTCTCACCTTACTCGTTTAGTTGCTCATTCGGGGGTTAATTTCTATCTACAGGCTTTGCTTGATGCAGTGCTGTTTGCTTATTTATCGCTTCAAAATCTGGGCTGAACGCAGGTCGCTTTATATAACGCCCCGCACCTTTTACCGTGTGTAATTTACCTTCAGTCCATACTAACTTTCCTCGGCTTATGGTATGAACAGCAAGACCTTGTACAGTACGACCTTCAAAAATATTAAAATCAATATTTTGATGATGAGTTTTAGCTGAAATAGTGCGCTTAGCGTTCCCATCCCAAATAACAATATCAGCATCAGCGCCAACAGAAATTGAGCCTTTTTGTGGATATATATTAAATATTTTCGCTGAGTTGGTTGAAGTCACTGCAACAAACTCATTAGGGGTTAATCGTCCAGTTACCACGCCAGAATCCCAAAGAATTGACAATCTATCTTCAACACCGGCTGTACCATTAGGAATTAAACTAAAATCATCTTTGCCAGCTGCTTTTTGATCGGCACAAAAGCAGCAGTGATCAGTAGCTGTTGTTTGTAGATTGCCAGACTGTAAACCTTTCCACAATGCTTCTTGATGCTTTTTAGGTCTAAAAGGCGGGCTCATTACATGAGCTGCGGCAAATGCAAAGTCAGGGTTTTGATAAACGCTGTCGTCAATTTCTAAATGTCCTGCGAGTACTTCGCCATACACTCTTTGCCCTTCGCTTCGTGCACGGGTAATAGCTTGCAGTGACTCTTCGCAAGAAACATGTACCACGTAAATAGGCACACTTAATGCCTGTGCAATGCGTATTGCTCTATTGGTGGCTTCCCCTTCAACCTCTACAGGGCGAGATAACGGATGTCCTTCTGGGCCGGTAATGCCTTTTGCTAACATTTTGCGTTG
>JAESPR010000113.1 GCA_016765685.1 Colwellia sp.
AAAGTTATCGACTACTGTTTTGTCGGCAATGTAAAAATAATTGAATTGCGGTCTTGCCTGAATGAAATTTAGTAAAATATCAACATTTAGGTAATTGATTTGTTGATACGGTATCCCCATTTTATCAGCCATGCCGCTTTTAGAGCTGTTTAACTCCGTCAACCAAATAACATTATCGTAGTATGTTAATTGCTGAAAGTCGGTAATGTTTTTTATGCCTAAAGACGACATTCCATATTCTTTTGTGGTTAAGCCATTATTTATATAGGTGAGATACTTTGTTCTTTCTTTTGAAAATGACGCAGCGGGGTAAAAGTCATAAATGCCCATTTTTAATCCTTGATGCAATCTTGCTTTTGGTAGGCGAGTAATTGATAGAGAACAACCAATTCGCTTAGCTGCAAGGGAGTATAAATCGTTAAAAATACCAGAGTTGTCAGGGGCGGCTTTCATCAAAGGAGATTTATCTCCCAGTTTAAAGACCATGGTAATAGTGCAGCTCGCCCACGTTGACGAGTTGAACACTAATAATAATAAAATAAGAAGTTTTGGCATTTTCTTAGTCATAGTTAATTTATAAGCATAGTTAATTTATAAGTATAGTTAATTTATAAAAAAGGAGACAAGTGCTACAGTTAATAATATACGATAAACTATTTTTTTCAAAGGGAGCATTTGTGTTTGCTTTTTATAGTGTTTATTATCATTATTAATTATTTGACTGAAGCAGAATAAATGGCTAAAGCTCCTATAAATCAAACGCACTATACTCGTCAGGTTCAGGTGTTACTGACGAAAATATATGGTCGCAGCATACTCAAAGACTCTGTGCTTGAGCGAGCGGTCGGTTATTTTGAGCATCATGAATTTGTTGCTACCGACGAGTCAATAAGCCCTGAAAGTCAAAATTTGCTTAAGTTAGAGCAAACTGAGCGTTATGGCCATTTACAAGTTATCTGTCATGAAATCATTGAATTGACCGAAGGAGAGTGCTTTGAAGAAAGCAACCGAAAATCAGCTCAGTTTTTGGGTACTATTCAATTAATTAGTCCGACTGAAGGTAAAAAGGTTTCTGTTAATAATGAGCAATGTAAAGCTCTATATAAAGCCATATTAAGTTTACGATTACTTGAGAGATTATTACTTAATAATCAAGTGAATGACCCTTATATAGCTCAGGTTTTAGCCGAGTTTGAAGGGCAAACTTTTGCTGATTTTGATGCAGCTGCGCGTTTTCGTTTTACTAATTTGGTTAAAATGCCACTGATTATGGCTGCTTTATTACAAGATATTGGTCATCATCATAGCCAAGGAAAAAAAATTCTTTTTGGAGATGAGGGTAATCAAGACCCTCATCGCATGTTAACAACAGATGAAAGAAAAAAATTGTTGCAAATTAATCACAGACAAACGCTTGTTTATATATCAAACGGCCTTGGTATTCCTAGCTACGTGGGTAATTCTAAAGCTGATCGTGACCAATTTGTGCTTGATGAAGAATTGAAACATCAATTTATCAAAACATTAATAAAAAGCAGCTTCAAAGCAAAACAAGGCATTGGTAATTTGTTAAAAGTACCACAAATATATGTCGCTATTATCTTTTCAACCAAAGCCAGTTACAACTACAAAGTATTACCTAAAGTCTATCAAGTGTTAAATAAAAATGCCGAATTAGGTGCTTGTTCACAAAAAGTAGTCGATGCGCTTTATCAAATTACCGGTATGTTTCCACAAGGGTATGGCGTTATTTACATGCCTGAAGATGAACAGGGCCAACAAGGTGATTGTTATGAATATGCCATAGTTAACCGGTTTTATCCGCCTAAACCTGAGCAACCACTTTGTCGAATTGCGACAAGAAAGTTGGCTTTTATTGGTCACGGTCACAACATTGAAGTGAAAAAAAACAACAACTTATACTTTCCCGAAATGGCAAAAAAAGTAGCAAGACTAAGCAAAGAGCGCCTGAACGAAATTCTAGAATTGTTATCGTCAAATTATAAAGAAAGACAAGAATTAGATTTACTACCTCGATGTTGGCACGCCAAAGAATTTTTCTCGGTTAAATCACATCAAAAACTGTGGAATAAAGAAGACCAATAAAGCCGCAGATATACTACATATAAAAAGGAAACTTCTTATGAGCGCACAGTTCATTAAATCTAAAGCCGCTATTGCATGGGCGCCCAACCAACCATTATCTATTGAAGAAGTGGATGTTATGTTGCCTAAAGCAGGTGAGGTATTAGTCAAGATTATCGCGTCGGGAGTTTGTCATACCGATGCCTTTACCTTATCAGGCGAAGATCCCGAAGGCATTTTTCCGGTTATTTTAGGCCACGAAGGTGGTGGCGTTGTTGAGCAAATAGGTGAAGGGGTTACTAGCGTACAAGCTGGCGATCATGTTATTCCGTTATACACCCCTGAATGTGGTGAGTGTAAGTTTTGTTTATCGGGCAAAACTAATTTGTGTCAAAAAATTCGTGAAACTCAAGGTAAGGGTTTAATGCCCGATGGCACCACCCGTTTTTATAAAGACGGTCAGCCTATTTATCATTACATGGGCTGCTCAACATTCTCTGAATACACCGTATTACCTGAGATATCATTAGCAAAAGTGAATCCCAAAGCGCCGTTAAAAGAAGTGTGCTTGTTAGGTTGTGGCGTTACCACTGGAATGGGCGCAGTAATGAATACGGCCAAAGTTGAGGAAGGTGATACCGTTGCTATTTTTGGCTTAGGTGGTATTGGTTTGTCGGCGGTTATTGGTGCGACGATGGCGAAAGCGAGCCGTATAATTGCTATTGATATTAACGAGTCTAAGTTTGAATTAGCTAAGAAATTGGGTGCGACTGATTGTATTAACCCTAAGAATTTCGATAAACCGATTCAAGAAGTGATTGTTGACATGACCGACGGCGGCGTTGACTATTCTTTTGAATGTATAGGTAACGTTGATGTGATGCGCTCAGCGTTAGAGTGTTGTCATAAGGGTTGGGGTGAGTCGATAATTATTGGCGTTGCTGGCGCAGGCAAAGAAATTTCTACTCGGCCTTTTCAATTAGTGACGGGTCGAGTATGGCGTGGCACCGCTTTTGGTGGCGTGAAAGGGCGCACTGAATTACCTGATTATGTTGAACGTTATTTGGCGGGCGAATTCAAACTCGATGATTTTATTACTCATACTATGGGTTTAGAAAGCATCAACGACGCATTTGATTTAATGCATGCAGGAAAAAGTATTCGCACTGTTATTCATATGGATAGATAAACGACCATGACTGAATTAACACAAATCAGTAAAACTAAAGTTTTTGGTGGTTGGCATTATCAGTATAACCATCAAGCAACGAGTACCCAATGTGCTATGCGTTTTGCCATTTACTTACCGCCACAGGCTAATGAAAATAACAAGGTTCCGGTGCTGTATTGGCTTTCTGGCTTAACCTGCACCGATGAAAATTTTATGCAAAAAGCCGGCGCTTTAAAAATGGCGGCTGAGTTAGGCATGGCTATTGTTGCCCCTGATACGAGTCCTCGTGGTGAAGATGTTCCTGATGATGAAAATAAAAGTTATGACTTTGGTTTAGGCGCAGGTTTTTACGTTAATGCTACGCAGCAGCCATGGCAAAAAAATTATCAAATGTACGATTATGTTCTT
>JAESPR010000046.1 GCA_016765685.1 Colwellia sp.
CAACCACAGCAGTATTTACCGTGATCTTTACTTCATCATCTACGGTGGCTGCATCCCTGGTGTTTATGTTTCTGCCTGTAATATCTGCCATAATTACGTATTCTCAATGAATAGCATTTCATAAATGAACGTACAATCAAACGTACCTGAACCAGCCGCCGCCCTGACTCTTATGTCAGATTCGGATGCCAAAGGAAGCTTTGCTAATACTTCAAAGTTAACCTGGCTTTGGTAGATAAACACGTCAGCCGAACTAACCCACGTCGCATTAGCATTAGAGCCATCGCGAATCTGTGTGAGTCCTGCTATGTCCGAGTTTTTAGGAACCAATAAGAATAAGTTTAAAAACTGAGCGGTTTCATTGGATGGTATTGTAAAATGACCGTCGTGAGATATACCCACTCCAGGTCTAATTACGTTTCTTACATCCCCACCCCCAGACACTTGAAGCGTTATAGTTCCTACATTGGCACCCGTTGACCCTGAATCCCCGCCAACAATTAGATGTGGTCTAGTGTGTGTTCCAGCTAGTGTTACTGCGGTAGTGCCGGTTAGTGTAACGGTCTGTACTTGGCGCACCTTGAGGGCATCAAGAGATACTATTGTCACGGTACGCATACCGATACCTGCAACAACATCATCAACATTATTATCAGAAACTATCTCCCACGTCTCGGCAGTTGTTGGAAATACCATATCTCCAGCGCCGCCCCAGATATCACCTGAAGTAGTGGTAACCGCGCCTTGCATTTGAATGCCTTCCAGCCTATGCCCTGGAACATTGCCCTGACCGACCTCTGTGAAGAAATCCGAAGTCCCGAAATAACTCATACTATCGACCACTCCCCGGCATCAACCGTATACACCAAATGAGGCGAACTGTAACGAAGCCCTATAACTAAGGTAGTTGAACCATCAATATCACCACTCACGGTAACCGCTCCAGTGTTTTGGCGCTTAATGTGTACAGCTTCTCCATCCTCTGGGGTAGCGTTAAGTGTAACCGTAATACTTGAAGTGTTAGTGCAAATAACAACCTGATCACCTGTTGTGGTTGTGTTTGAGCTTGCCGTTATAACTTCAACAGCAGCCGTTGGCGTAGGTATTTGATTGACGCTCTCTAATTCTTCTAATCTTTCAGTGAAATCATGGAAGAATGACATTTCTTGGCTTACTTCCACTTCCTCAATTAGCTCATCAGCGTTGGATGTCTGGATACCTGGCTCGTATAGCTCGCCTATTTGCGCCTCTGCCACCGCGTCATCACCACCGCCAGTCCTAAACCATAAGTCATGGAGAAAGCGCTCTAAGTCTTCAAAATACTTTCTTACTTCAGGGATTTTCTGAAGGTCTTGGGGTATGGGGTATAGCCTTGGGTCAACAGTAACAGGCATTAGAATCCAGCCTCCCGCAACATGATCGATGCACCATGGAACGAAACAAACACCGGGTCTGATATTCTGACCTTAATGATTATTTCATAAGCTGACGCCATGTTGTCCCACACAACGCTCTCTCTGCCTTCGCCTTGCCTGCCAATCTCTACTGCTGATTCTTGGTCGAATGATTTACCACCATCATATGAGGCTGAAAACATCGCTACAGGTTTAACCCCTTGACCATCGATTAACCCAACTCCGGTTTCCATTATCAGTGTAAAGGATGACATCTCTATCCGGCCACCTGTTGGGCTAGTGATAGGAGGCGTGACCCTTTCATTGATAATTACTTCACCGTTATCTGTGAAGGTATCCGCGTCTAGTTCTAATATATTTCCGCCTGATGCTATTAACTTTTTACCGTACACCTCGGCGTAAGCTGTTCCAGTGTATTGACCCTCATTCGCTCCAGTAGATAACTGAAACCAGGCATTGCCATCTTCGTTGAATGCCCACGTTTTCCCCTCAGTTGGGAATGAAAGCACATAAAAAGACATGCCTTCTATATTGACTATGAAGCCCCTGGCATCATTTGAAACATAATTGCCAAAGGTTGCCGCTATTGCTGGAGGCGTAATGGGATCAAGATGAGTCGCAGAAAATCTGTAGACAGTTGAGTCTTTGCCCATGAAATAAACAAAATCAACACTGCTTGCAACGGAGTACGGTGAATCGATACCCATCTGCATAGTGCCGCCTTGGACACGATCAACCGGGGGATTACCAGTACCGGAGTTCCACCATGTTTCAACGGTGTTTATATCACCAAAAAGAAAGATTCTTTCGTTGAATGTGTAAACTCTTACTGTGTCATCAGGTGCGCTCTCTGCCGTAGCGAAGTTATTCGCTGCAATAGAACCAGGAACGCCAACATCAGATACCTGGAATTGGCCACGAGTGGAATCATTTATCATCTGTTGATTGAGGTATGCAACTGAATTACCAGGCTTTAGATCTGTATCACTCAACACAGACAAGACGCCACCGGTTACCAAGTAGTCTTCACCGCCTGACGCTATCCGCATCGTAAAGCCATCATCAGCGAATACGCATACCCTTGAGCCTTGAATGGTCCCTAATGAGGTCTGAACGCCAACAGAACTAATCTTGAATAGAGTATTTGTTGTTACCTTGTAAAGCTCACCGGCAAATACATGCACCCCCCTGTCAACACCAGAGCCAGTAGAGAAGGACTTCGACCCATACCAAGATGTTAGTGCACTCTGAGTCTTACCTGTAGGCACAAACTCAGGAATGAGATTCATTGTTACCTGACTAGATAGTGATCTAGACCTATGCCCATATGATGAGCCTACGAAATTTACAGGTATGGCGGTAAACGTCAAGGCGTTGCCCCCTCAATCCTCATTTTCGGAGCTGGGCCATATCTTCCCTGTTTATATCGCTTATTGATACCAGCGATAATACCTAGGAATTTAGCCAAGTACTTAGCTTCCTGGGCGTCGTCATTAGCCCATCCGAATAATGCCCACAAAGCCCCGTAAAGGTATGCTGATGGGTGATTAGCTAGAACCACATTAGTTGTATTGGTAGAGCTTAACGGTGTTGGTATGGCTGAATACTGCATATCAACGGTATAAGTCGAGTCAGGAACTCTATCGAATTCAAGCTGTGACGTAACAGTAAAGAATCTAGGTTGACCACTAGCGCTTTGAATAAACATCTGATCTGGTGCCATGTATTGAACATCGCAACTACCACCACCGATATTAAGCTTTAGCCGTCTCATGGTGATAAACCCGTCAGGCAATGCCAAGAACCTATCAGCCCCAGTAGTGGCCTCTGCTCTGGTTTCCATCTGCCGTAATTGCAAAGGGAATTCAGGATTGGCATACATTGCTTCCTCGGCAAGAATAATGAAATCCTCTATTTTATTAGCGATATCATTACGATGTGAGTAATCAATGATTGAATCCTTTAAATTAGCAAACGTATCAAGAGCCATGCTATTTACTCAATAGGGGTTACGGTGATTCGTTGGGCTGCTGTTAATTGTAAGTGTGCAATATGGGTCAATCCCATAACATCTAACGCCAATGGAGCGTCATGTGACACGATAATACTTGAAGTCGTAGCTGTTGCACCTGTTGGCCCTGGCAATACGTAGGTAGCACCTTCAACAGTGATTAGAACCTTTGTGGCCGTCTCCCCAGATGAGTCATTAGGAATTGCAATGGTTGCACTAGATCCGCCAGTGGTAGCGCCTGAACCCTCAGTGGTTATCTTCATCATCTTCATTAGAATTTTCCTGTTCTAGTTCTTAGCTTTGAATAAGCAGGGTCATTGAGCCTAGACATTAACCAGCCTCGATTAGCTACTGATAACGGGTCACTGCCGATCTCTTTGCGCCATGTATCAATAAGAATCAGGGGAATAGATGCGATCTTTTGCAATCCATCCCCTATTTTAGATGACTGGCTTTCTCGCTCTATTTTATTGGCTTCAAGATAAGGGTCAACATCCTGAGTCTGTTTGATAGTTGTAGTATCAGACATTTCGTCATAATGAAACGTGCTTATAATGTCGCCATTAACATCGAACAAGCGCTTAGACATCTAGTTACCTATCGTTTAATAGTGATTACAAAATGAACCGAAACAGCGTTACCACTGGCTCCACTGGTTTCTAGTTCAATAGCGTCACCAGCCGCGACCGTCCGCGCACCAGTTGGCCTTGATAGGTCAGTATCACCAGCAGCACTGCCACTTTGCGTGATAGTCAGCACACCGTTAGTCATTGAAGTACCGCCAATCTTCGGCGTGATCACAGCGTCAGCAGTAATGATCGCACCGTTTAAGGCTGATCTAATCTCGATAACTTCACCGGCAGTCTCATCACTAATGGGAATGTAAATCTGCCCAGCAGTAGAGACGTCATCCATATACCCGGTTACGTGTATATTAACTAAGTTAAACGTACTCATTGTATAGCCTCCAAAGAAGGGGCCGAAGCCCCCGCAATATTAAGAAGTGGTTAAGTCGAAGATACCACCGCTTGCCGCTTCGTTAGAAGCTTGGAGCGTGTATTCAACAAGCATTTGCTCACGATCAGTATCGCCAGTCTTAGCCAATGGAGTTGACTGGAAATCACGCAATACCGCAAACTTCCACTTATCCATTTCTAACACTAGGCAATCACGAGAGCGCATGTGTCGACTAGGGATGATAACTAAATCACCGAAGTCACTTACATATACTTCAACCGCGTTAACGATCTTCTTGTCTTCGCTATCAATGTTACGAGTCGCACCACCAGAGAAGGCAGAGAATGTCTGCTTGTTGAATGAACCAACAAAGATGGTATCAGGCTCGCCACCTTCATCCCAACAAGAAGCTAATACAGACTTTAACTGTGACTCAGTGAAAGCACGTTGAGTACCATCGGTTCGAGCGTCTGCACCAGTACCAGCTGGATCAGCACCACCAGCACCGAAATCAGTGTTAGTTGCCAACCATGCTGGAATACCAGCAGCTTCACGAGCAACCGAACTAGAACCAGTTACCTTTGCGTTGTTAGCAAATAGCGTGGATTCAACGTCAGTCTTAAGCTCTAGACCAGACTTCATGATCTGTAGTGCCATTTCATCAGAGCGACCAGCAGAGTCGACGACTCGTTGAGTGCCGGTTACACGAGGCACCTTGTCAGAGATTTGCGTGCGGTTACCTAAACGAACGGTAGGAGTAGAGGCTGTGGTTGTAGCGTCATCACCTTCAATTACTGCGTTAGTAGCAGAAGGAGAGGCCAGCACATCAGTCTGCCACTCGTGGTTTGTCGCTGTCGCTGATACTTTAGCAATACCAGATAATAGCGGAGTTGTAGAGGGAGAAATCATTGTGATAATGTCGGCTAAGTCTTCTCGGTTACCGACCGCATCATATGAGTCAAACGTATCTGTAGGTTGTGTCATGTTATATCTACCTTATCTTTTGAGTTGTTTAATTGCGTTAACAGCGTCCATCTTAGAACCTGTCCGTCTTAGTCTGGCTTTAGCGTCCTCTATTTCAGTGAGCTTAGCCTTGGATTTACCCTTAACAGCCTTTATGGCCTTGGGTGCTTTCCTGACCTTCTTTGCGGTTAACGCCTTCTTGCTATCGATTGCGTTGAATTTGGAAGCTTGAACAAGAGACAAATAAATACGATGATCTGAAACACCGGACAAATCCATTCCTATGCTTGATGCGTATTCGAGGGCTGATTTAAACTCACTATCTCTAACCTGTGGATCTGACCAGGCTGGCATCTTACCAATGAGTATTTCGCTTTCCTCTGCTAACTTCGCATTAAACTGCTCTTTTTGTTGGGACTTGGCATCTTTTAGCTTTGCCTTCTTAGCTTTTAACTTCCGCTCCTGTTTCAGATACTCAGCAGGGTCATCATCAGCTAGTTCATCCCAATTTATGCTTGCTTCCTCTTCCGAAATAAGACTATCTAACGCGGACACCTTGTCATTTAATGACTGTAGTGCTGCGTCTAGCTGTAACGACTTGGCATCTAGTGCCTTGTCCTTTTCAGCTACATTGGTAGTCTTTTTCGTGTAATCAGACTGTCTAAGGTTGCCTTGCTGCCACTCTAGAATCTGCGTAAGGCTTGTCTCTACTCCGTTAATATCGAAATAGGATTCCTCTGCATCATCTATCGCTTCAGTTTCAGCGTCCTCTTCTTGCTCCAACTCTTCGACTTCTAGCTCTTCAGCCTCATCGGATAAGGTGTCATCAATTGACACATCAACTGCATCTAACTCTTCCTCGGTTGTCTCTGGGAGATCCTCAGTTGAGTTTAACGCTTTGATTCTTTCTAAAATCTCTTGTGACATAATTATAACCCTTTCATGAATTGCTTGCCACGTTGGGCAAGAGTTGCTTGTGATACCATCCCAGACTGCATGACCTGCTTGAAGTGCTTCTCTACCCACTCAACAGTCTGCATCTTGCGCCAAACCTCGTCACGCTCATCGGTTTGCTTGAACTTAGTCTTCTGGAATTCCTCCATCAACCTCGCCCTTATCATCACAAAAGCTTCCTGATAGATCGGGTTATTCAGCACTGCGCTTGCCTGGTCGCCTCGTACTAATTCCTGTCTATCCTTCAATTCACTCATTTATACCCCTTGGCCTTGGCCAACTATGTCAGTGTTAAATTTCAATTCCAATTCTGTGTACCTGGCTTCCAAATCTGCAATAGTTTTGTTCTGCTCAGCAAACAACTTAGCGTCAAACTGTCTAGAATTCTCTTGAAGAGTGGCAATATCAAGCTCTTGAGTGGCTTGCGCCTTGATTAGGCTCGCTTGTGCCTTGACCTCTTCGGCTTCTGCTAATGGATTGGTCTGTAGTTGCTGTTGCATTTGCTGCAATACATTCTTAAGCTGCACATTCTCAGCCAACAATATTTGATCTGGCACTGTTGGGTCATTGGCAAAGTCAACGACTCTAGTAATACCCATCAAACTAGTGATCTTGGCAATAATGTTATAGACCTTCTTAGGGTCAGTAACCGGAGAACCTACCGCCTCAAGTTGTTGGTGTATCTGGAGCAATGAAACCATGCTGTTTAGCATATCCTCATCATCGCCAGCAGCTAGGCCTACGTTACTCGTCACTGAATTAGCACTAATCCAAGCCAAAGGGTTAACCGTTAATGGCTTACCAAGAATCATGATCTCTTTTTCTTCAACCTGATACCGCGATACGTACCACGCCATGCCCTCGTAGAGCTTCTTGAAGCCAGTTTCAGCCATGACCCTAGCAACTAACTCAACCTTAGCCGCTCCACTCTTCTCCATGCCCTGGAATCGTGTGGCACTCTCTTGACCGAACCTATCAGCATCTAAACCCTGGTTGGCTAACTGATTACCTGTGGTTTGAGCCTTTAAACTATCCCAGTACTGAATAACTTGTAGCGCTTGCTGTCCAATATAAGGTGTCGTCAGTTGGAAAACCGAGGTTGTTGGGTCACCATTGGTTCTAACGATTCCATTAGGTCTAACGGTTAATAAATCATCAATGTTAGTTTGGTCATCATTAACAACCACGCGCCCATTATTAACACGATAGATATTATCTAGGACTTGCCGGGTTAATACTGAACTAACGCGCTGATGGTCTGTGACTAATTCAGCTCGACCACGACCAATAGCGCTATGAGGCATAAGAACGGCACTGTTGATAGCATAAGGCACCATTTCATGCTGTTCATTCTCTAGGATTACATTGCCAGCTTTAACGATGTATCGGCGCTCTGCTATCCCGTCGTCGTCATAGTCTACCTTAACGTAAAGATAGAACACTTGTACCAATTGACTGGCCCAATGACTAATATCTTCTGCGTCCTTATCCCCGCCTTGATCTCTAAAGCGGATTGATTTCATTGTGCTAACTTCATCTTGATCATTAACAGACGGCAACCTTCTTACAATGCTTTCATCGTACCCTGCTGCTACCAACTCACCCCTAGTAACCATTGCAGTGTCGCCGATTATCTCAGCATCATCTTCATCAACTGCATTGCGAGAGATTATAAAGTCTTCAGTAGCCACGCCGCGAACAAAGAAACGCTTATCCGTTCTGGTCTGTCTAACCTTGATGTATTTCGTGCCATCTTCATTATCTGACTGCTCGACATACTCAACCTTAATGCCCTTTTGAGCCTTAACCTTGAGCTGGGTGTCAATCAGATCCAATTCTTCTTCACTTAACCCGTCCCACTCTTCAACCTCAGTGGTATCTATTTCTTCATAGCCAAACTTAACAACACCCATCTTCTGAATGAGCGCATCCTTTATCCAGTCATGAAGCACTTTGAATGATGTAGCTTGGTTACGAATCAACCAATTTATATAAGTGGTCTTTTCGTCTGCCTCCTGCTGGTCTGCCTCCTTGGATGTTATGGGCTCGAACCTCATGACATCACGAGAACCAAGGAATATACGCACCAGTGAAGGCATGTCACTTTCTACAGTATCCTGAACATCAGCCGTGACTATCTGGCTTTGCCCTTCCATCTCGTCCCCAAAGGGCTCACGATTGTAATACCGCAGATACTTCTCATTCTCCGACATGAACTCTGCCGAATAGCGAACAGCATCACGCTCAGCTTCATTGACTAACGCTAACAATTCACTATCTGACATATTTGGCATTATTCGCTACCTTCTACCTTGGCTTTGCTCTTCTTTGATTTCTTGGGCTCTGGCTCTGGATCTGGCGTACCCGCTACGTTACGAGGCTGCAAACCCATCTCATTTATCTTGCCTTCCAAAGTTTCAAGCCTGCCACGTAACTCATTGATTTCTTGTTGCTGTTTAATACTCACGCTATTGATACCTTTTCATAGTTAAGTTTGTCCCATTTAGGCTTTACCCTTGGCGGCCGCATAGTCATCATTATAGCATCACCTCGATTGGGACTACTAATGCCCAGCTTTTTCATGTCTGACTTAGCCAATATCTGTATTAAATCATTAGCGTTATCCTTCCTGGGGATTGAACATAGCTCTGATCTCAGCCCATCCATGTCATCAATACCATTAGAATCAAAGCTAATCATGTCGTCAGGGTCTACGTACTTGCCCCGCTTCACGCACTTGTAAGTGTTGTACATCCTATCTGCTAGTAACGTGTAGTATTGCGCTCGGTTATTCCTGAATGTGTCAGCGTAGGTGGTAGGCTCCTCAGTGCCTTCACGATCAAGAGGCATATACACTTTCTCAGCCATATCTTGCCCTTTACCTGATAGCCCCCCATGAAACCCACCGAACTTAACACGGGTTCCTTCGAATGCGTCTGATACTTGTCGCTTGAGCCCGGTACCCATGCCGTCTGCGTCCCATGCAAAGTGATCGGCCTTGTTCTCAATAGCCAATTCAGTCGCCCAATCGCAACCCACGTCAATCTCACCTTTAGACTTCTCCAATACCCTTTCAATGATAGACCCTCTACGTTGTGCGTAACCGTGAGCATCGTTACCGTCGTCCATCGGGTCAAATGCAGCAATACGAGCGCCATGTGGTGCAAATATCTCCTTAAGCTTATCGATCTTGTGAGCATCAATGCACGCCTCGAACCATTCAGGCTTAATAATTGAATTGTCTACTTCATCTAGGTAATCGCCATGCCACTTGTGCCTATACTGGGCTGTGGATAACTTGTCAAAATCATCTAATCGCTCTTGCTCTAGCCCTGATGCGATAAACCACGACTTAGGCATGTCAGTGTAATTCATCTGAACGACCATTATTGTGTCGTCCTCATAGTAACCACACCGCTGCAATTCAGTCTCAGCTCGTGCCAACCACTTCTTGGCCACTGCTCCAGATCGTTGCCCCCGGTTCATTGTGATAATGATTTCGGGCATCTTGATATCACTATTGGCAAGCAGGGCGTCAAGTTGATCAATCGATTCTAGTTTGTTGCCATTTAATAGCCGCTCGGTATCATCTGCATTCAATCGAACTGATGCGGTTAATACCCTGAGAGTGTTGTCTGATATGTCCTCGCCTTCCTCAATCCACAATCCATCAACACCGGATAACGTAGATTTGAGTGAGGTAATATTGCGAGCCAAGCCGCGGTAAAATGTTCTGCCACCACTGGACTCATGTGTTATTGATGTCTTAGTGTCTTCAAAGCCAAGTATCCCTAACCTGCTTATCTCATCCAAGATAGTACGATGAACAGATTCCTCTATTGAGTTTTGATTCTCTCGTGCGCAACACCACAACTCACCATTAGATACTTTAGCGGCCACATAGTCAGCAATGCCTGTACTCTTAGTTGAGCCACGACCACCAACGATGATTTTTATTCGCTTTGGTTTGGTGAATATAGGGTATAAATTTTGAACGTACTCTATCTTGATTTTATTCAAGCGTCAGAGCCTACAGGGATGAATTCGAATGAACTGCTTAACTCTATTGGTGCTCCTGCTTCACCCACTAATTCTACTTGCTTAACGTCGGGCAAATACTTCTTCATAAGCGCCAGCTTAGTGTCAATAATAAGCTTGTTCTTCTGTAACTCTAGGCTGGTTAACTCTTCGCCAGTTAGAGCGGCGGTTTTATCAAGAATTTCAATGACATGCTGATGATGACCCTGAGCGGCTAATTGCTCTCTTAGCGCCTCTTGCCGTATCGCCCTATTCTCTTGTGCTCTTGTCTTAGCCATAACCAATTCCTCTAAGGTTCTTTGGTCTTAATTTACTTTTTAACTACTCGCTTCTTCTTGCGCTTCAGTTGCTTTCTCTGGCGGTGTGTGCCCTGGCATTATACTTGCCCCTTCACATGCTCAATGAATTGTTTTTTACTCATATCAGGGAAATATTTGTCTCTTGATGTTGGGCTTGCTAGTCCTGCTTGCATTTCAGCTAGTGGAACCAAACCCTTTTGAGTCTCGAATATTTCAGCCCTGGCGTCTCTAACCATTTTATTAGTGGAGTCGTCCGCTTGAACGACAGCCTTTAATTCGTCAAGTTTAGCTTGAATCGGAGCCTTCTTAGCCTCCAATGCTTGAAATGATGCTGCTTCTGATTCTGTAAATTGACCTTTCATGTTATACCACCGTCCAGCTTGAGGTTGTCCAATCGATTGTTAGTGTTTCACCTGATGCCAATGTTAAATCAGACCCAAAATCAAAATGGCCCAATAGCGGGTTAGCTGGGCTTGTCGGTGTGTTGTTGTAAATCACCACATGCCTGAATGTTGCCACCGCACCGGATGCCGTTAACACCAAATCAGTGAACAACTGTGTGAATGTACCTGTAGTCTGTCCACTTGAATTTGTTGTGATGTTTTGGCTTGATAGGTTGGTGTACGCTATCTCGGTTAGATCTGCCAATACACTGTTGGTCGCTACTGGAGCATTCGCGTTGGTTGTTAATGCTATCGTGAACTGATCAGTTGATGACGTATAGACACCTTCCATCCAGTCCTCTACCGTTTGCTGAAATTTATTATAGGTTGCCATCTATTGAACCGTCCACGTTGTTGTTGAGTCTATTTTTTCTGACCATGCCGCCGAAGAATCAGCTTGACTAGCCCAAATTGTTACAGAATCCGTCTGTATTGTCCATATTTCCCCTGCTGCCAGAAAGTTTACATCAGTACCGGAATATACATATGCCCCACTTAATGCAGCTAGAACTCTATTCTGAACTAATCCTATCGTCGTCCCTGAGTATATATAAGCCCCACTATCAGCCACTAACGTTATGTTGTGGATTAAATCGGCGCTAGTTCCTGTGTATACGTAAGATCCTGAATCAGCACTTAGCAACCTATCTGCAAATAACCCAGCATTGGTACCAGCGTACACATAAGAGCCAGAATCAGCCGTTAATGTGAAATCCCCTGGAGCCTCAAAGGTTAGTGTTGCATTGGTTCCAGTATAAACATAACTACCGGATTCAGAAACTAATACAGAGCCCTTGAATAATCCCGCATCAGTACCGGAGTAAGCATAAGATCCAGATTCAGCAGAAAGTACCAACCCTCTTACCAGATCGGCATTTGTCCCCGTGTAATTATACGCTCCACTATCAGCAGATAACAAAAACCCAGCGTTTAAAGCCCCATCTGTTCCTGAGTAAACGTATGTCCCTGAATCAGCCGACATTATTAGGCCGCGTTGCAATTCTGCTGCCGTGCCGGTGTAGACGTAACTGCCTGAATCAGCCGTTAATGTGCTGGCTCCACCAGCCGCCCAATCAGCATCATTATCAAGTATTAACGCATCATAAGCGTCCTCTACTTCTGTTGCTGTAAGTTGCCCGGTGAACAACTCGAAATAATAAAGAGCGCCGTCCACGTTTCTGTTTTGGCTGGGCCGATTACCTAGACACATGGAGCGATTTGTTGAATTAACATTATCTAAGGTGGAATTCTGGGCTATCGTATCCCCAGTAGCTCGGGTTTTTAGTACATTGTCGTAATATACTTTTGTTCTGTCGGCTTCTGCTGCCTGAGTTGTGTCTACAACAATTGCTATAACGACTGCGCCAGTTAACGAAGGGGCAGGGTAAACATGGAAATTATTAGATGTATCTTCATAGTCCCATCGAACAAATAGCCTTTCTGTGCCATCGAATGTGACGCCAAAATCTCCGTTACCTGTATTTGTTCCTATATGGAAAGCTCTTGCACCGTTATTATTACCATTATCAAGATCGATAACAAATAAGCATGACGCACCACTCACACCGTCAAGGCTAGAGCCGATATCCCCATTAGTACTAATATCGGCTAATTCGGCAATAGCTGAGTTAGCTGTTGTTGACGCAGCAGTAAAATCAAGGCCGTTACCAGGGGTAATATTAACCCAATTGGCATCACCCGAACTGTAATCTATAGTTAGAGTGTTTGAGCCTTGATCATCAGCGCATTCAGTTGGGCTTGTGCCGCTAGATGCCTCGTCTAGAAGGTATCGTGCAATCGATGTTGCCATTTAAGGATACAAAGCTTTTATGTTGTCTATAAGGGTTGATAACTGCGCTTTCGTAGGGGTTGATATTGCTACATATTCCGCATTTGATGTGCCAAGAGTTTTGGCAAGTATCTCGACCTCATTCACTTTGCAGTAATCCGAATATGCAGGCAAATGCGTTGCGACGAATGATATAAATTCTGCCTTGTGGTCATTCCAAACTATACCTAGCTGAGATTCTAGAATGGTTCCCAGTATTGGTATGGTAAGACCCGCAGACTGGAGATTCAACATATAACTAACGAATTTCTTAGCGCTATAATGAAGGTTTATTATAGCTTCGTTATCCAAAGACTCGGCTCTTGTGACTGCCCTTTTTATGGATTTTAGGGCTGATACTATCACCTCACCCTCAGAATTTTTGTTTATTTTGTTCGTTGGTAGCGCCATTACTATAACCCGCATTGCTTAGCGTAATTTTGTAAATCATAGCATATTAGGCATAAAAAAACCCCTGCGTTAAAGGGGCGAGGGACTCACATCATTCATCACCTTTCGGGAATGATCTTGGAGTCGGCTTTTGAGAGAGAGAAGGTCTAGCTTATCCCTTGTCGGTGGATTATTCAATTAGGCGAATACTGCTATACCCAACATAGCACAAATGAATACATATTCAGCAAATATCAAGAATGCAGTGTTTATTTCCACATTTCTACGAATCATTATCAACGCCTTTTTCAACCAATGCATCAATGTGCTTACAGAAACACTCCATAGCTTTCTTGTTGCATTCAGGACAATACGGTATAGATCCCACGGTCACATCATGGAATAACCTAACCGTTGTAGCTTTTGGATTCATCAAGAAATCACCAAAATAGCTTGATCCCTTCGCCATGTTCTCTAATATCTTATCTAGCATCGTCTCGCCCTCTGTATCTATTAAATATAGCTGCAAACTTCTGATCTGTGAAATATTAAATTGATCTATTTATAGTCAGAATTAAATCTCACTACCGACAGAAGATTGCGCGTTATGCAAAATCCATTGAATTGTCGATGTACATTTTCTCTATCGTTGACCGAGTAACGCCAATGTAATTTAGTGTTACTCGCTGGTTAGAGTGGTTAAACAAAGCTTGAATATATAAAATATCTTCGCCCCGCGTATAAGCTTGATAGCCCCACGTTTTCCGCATGCTGTGCGTATTAACGTTGTAATCTAGCTCTAAGGCTTTTGCTGCTTCCTTAAAGCAAATGCTCAGCCATTGAATACAAACAGGCTGGCACAGGTGATAAGCTCGACTTCCTGTTGATTGAAATAAATAGACGGGCTCAAATTCCTTGCTGATGTAGAATTTCTTGCTTGAGTAATAAGCCTTTAGCCTTTCAACGGAATCTAAAATCACTTGCGTGATAGGTATCCGCTTATACTTTCCAGTCTTCTGTTCATTCAGGTCAATGTACTTGCCGCTGATGTCGCTAAACTTAAGCTTTAGTAAGTCGCCAGCCCTAAGCGCTACGTTGCAACCAATCAGGAAGCATTCAGCTTCCCTTGGCGTTCGGTTTTCGTTTAGCCACTTATAAAACCGCTTAACGTCTGCCATATCTCTAATTGGTTCTACTTCCAAAATTTGCCCCTTACTACATAACTACGTGTTGTATATATCTATCAAGTGTTCTGCCTGGCTCATCGCATCATCAAGCGCGTTATGATGCGTCCCACTTCTAATCATCTTTACATCGGGCCTATCCGCTTTTTTAGTACGATAACAACGATCATTCCAAAAATTCCAAGGGTGAATCAACCCGGCCCTGCTGTATGCGTTCGACAAAATCGCATTATCAAATGAAGCGCCATTCCCCCACAACTTCGCATCTTCCGCGCTATCACCAATCCATTGCTGGAATTTGTGCAGTACATAGTTCAGGGTATGGCCTTTTCTATCAAACGCTCCGCGAGCTTCATCGGATTGCTTCATCCACCACATCACCGTAGAAGCATCCATTTTCAAGCCAGCATCGACACTAGATTGCAGGTCAACTACTTCAAAGAACGTGCTGCCTATTGTCTTTTTCTCGACGTCAAACCAACACGCGCCAACAGCAATAATTGCGGCGTCTGAAGATGTGCCCATTGTTTCCAAATCCAACATTATATCTTTCATTTTATTTCATTCCTTAGTCGTGAACTTACGACATTTACGCGTCTTGATGCTCTAGGCGCTTTACGTTGGTATCAGACATGTTGCTAAAATCTGGGTTTTCATTGTCATAAATGCAGTTGATCACATTGCTGTGCGTAATGACTTGATTGAGCAAATCAACAAGATCCTCTTTGTCGTAATCATTGTCGTTTATAACTGCGAAAACAATTTCGCGAAGCAGCCCCATATCTTCACTAAAATTCCTTCTAAATCCGTTCATTGAAAATTTCATTTGGCTTCCCCTCTTCGGCATTATTTGGTTTTAACCCTCAACTTCATAGTAGGCTTTCTTCACGAGCGCTATCGCCATCGCGGGTGTTTCCCCATCAACTAAGTGATCGTGAAAAAGATGGATTGGCTCTCCTTTATGCTCTCTTGCCCATTCGTCATTTTCCATTAATTCCGCTAATTTGTTACATGCTTCTGATAATTCCAAAACTTTATCCTCCAACACTATTAGCTTTGCCTGTTGTTCGATGGCGTCGATACCACCAATTCGATAGCCACCCCAATACTGTATGTACGCTTGCCTGTCATTCCCGTGGCCGCAGCAGGCGTTCATTATCGGCCCTGGCAATACCCCTAGGCACCCATCATGACCTTCTTTTGTTGGGCCTTTCTTGCAATTCAAGCAAACTCCGTGTTGACCACTACCCGCCATTTCGCTTGTGTAATATTTCATGGTCTTACCTACCATTTAAAACTGCGCAAACGACATTACTTAGTGTTACTACTCAGAAACCCCACTAGATATGGGGTCTAGTAGGGTTAAGTCTCTGCTATATGCAAATTGTTTTAGTTTAATTAGTCCATGATGGTAGCCCTCTTGTTGGTTATCTTATTGTGGTTATGTGTTAGCTTCGGTGACCTCCATATTGTTGTGGTGGTTGGTCGCTGTATTGTGGTTGACTGTGCCCTGCTTGTTGCTCCATTGATTGGTTCTGCTGTTGCGGCGATTGCTGTTGGTATTGCTGCTGAGGTGCTTGTTGTTGTGGCGCTTGGTTGTTATTTTCCTGCTTTTCAAAACAGCTAACGATCACACTGTCTTTGCAATCAGGGTTTGGCACGCCTGCCGGGTTGAATGTTCGTTTCAAGATCATAAATTGACCATTATCGCCCTGCATCATTGACCCTACATTTTCATAACGGCCCTTTGTTTCGCCGTCTTTCTGGTACTCGCCAGTCTTAACTACTAAATCTGCTATTTTATGTGTCATGTTAACCTCTTAGTTTTTCAAGTATGTTTAGTAAATCTTCAATGAATCTATCAACTTCCACCGATAAGTTGTTTATGTATTCGTCGTCTCTCTGAACCCGCAAACACATGTATGAGGCTGCGCCATCTATACGAGGATCAAAGCTAACGAAGTCACACCAATCTCGCTCTGCTACCCATAATTGGCCTTGCACCTGGGCTTTGTACGTTGTTGGGAACTTGCCGGACAAATACCGCTCGATTTGCGTTGTTGTTGACGGGCATTTTATTTCCAATAGCCCGTTATCACCCACCAATCCATCAGGACTAACGCCGACCATTTCCGGCCCATGAATAAACGTGACTTCCTCAACATCACAATCAGATTCAAGCTCATACATTGCCCTGGCTTGTGGCTCGCATTCGTTCCCCCACTCCATAGCCGAATTTTTGAAAGTCTCAGCAGGTGCGCCCGTTAGAATTTCAGCAGCCAATTGATACATGTAACTATTACGGGTTTTGCCTTGCCCTTTTGATAGCACTTTGGAGAAATTAGAGGCGGTTACCTTGCCAGCCCTAAGCTCTAGCCATTCATCAGACCCTTGATCTATACCTGTGATAATTTCCATTATTGTTGGGCCTTTTTAAGTATTGCATCGTATTTCTTAGCAGGTATTTCTGAAATCATAGCAAATTTATAAGCCTTCGATAGCTTCATACCTACCGGGTTAAGCATGCCTTCAGGGGTTACAAGTAGCTTATATAACGTATCCACTTGGCCGTTATCAATAACATCAGTGTTCGCAGCATCAGCCCTGCTTTCTTCTTTGTCTCCGCTCTCGATACTGAACACCTTTAAAATACTCACCTTTGTGGCATAGGTTACTGCTTTCCCTGGAGCTTTATCGCCGCCATCTTGCGCGTGTGACTCGATGATAGTCTCAAATTTATCATCAGGCTTGTCGACATTAATATAGGTTATTTTATGGTCACACTCATAAATGTAAGCCCCTTTTTTTGTCTCTCTCGCTCGTGACTCCCCATATTTATCTGTTGTTATGATCACGCCATACTTACAAAGAAGAGGTGCAAGAACAGATATAACCTCGTCATACTGAACCCCAGTACCTTGACCGGCAGATCCTTTTTTTATGTAAATTGACTGCTCTTCCTTTATTGCATTTATACGCTGGTATATATTCAACTCACTCATCAATCCTATCCTCCTGGTTATTGGACCGCTCTATCTCTCTCAATACTGCTTCCATATCAGGTAGCATTAAGTCGATATAGCTGATTATTTCAATATCTCTTAGCTCTACCAGTAGTAATCCAGCACTCATTGCAGGGTTACTGTGTTCGCTACCCATTAATGCAGGTAGTTTTTCCGATAGCTCGTCATAGCCCAATACCTGATTGCAGATATTTATCATTAGCTGTTCTGGGCAATCCATCAAGAATGCGCGCTTAAGCTGATGTAATTGTGATGGGTCTTTTATTGACTCTGGAACTTGATCTACTAATAAATACTCTATTAGTAATTCCTTTACGTGGGGGAAATCTTTGATATTCATCTTGTCTCTCCGCTGCTCGTTTCGATGCGTTAACATTAGCTTTTCTAATATATTAACGCAAGTGGTATTATTAGTTTTTTTAATATAAACTTTGGGCATCAAAGGGGAGAAATATGGAACTTTACACAGTAAGCGAATTGATTAAGAAATTTAACGGGCAGAGAAATCTAGCTGATCTTTGCAATGTTACGCAGGGTCGAATAAGTCAAATGAGAAAGGACGGCAAGCTATCCGTTAAAGCTGCCAAGTGGTTAATTATTAACACTGACTTAACGGTAGGACAACTACCTATAGGCTTATAAATGAAACTAGACAAATACGGACGATTCGTAGATATATGGGACTGGTTGTTGAACTTACTTTTGCCAGTTAAAGACATTGATCTACTTGTGGACCGGTTGCCTAATGGTAGCTGGGATATAACACTGATTAGGAATGGCAAAAAAGGTAAGGCTACTGGGTTTGGTTATAACGATACACATGCTAGAGCGCTTAAGGATCTGGAGGCTAAAGAGAATGCTTCCTAAATACCGGTCCAAAGATGACTTTATCAATGATAAATGGTTAACCGAGCAACTGAAACTAATCCCATTCCACGAACGTGAGTATGTCTGTGACGAGTATTCCCGCCGCTACTATGATGCTGGAATAAAAGAGCCTAGTGGTATCAAGAAGACTGATGTTGCTAGGCGTACTGCTAACACTTATTTGAGGGAGCGCATTGAAAACGGGGCCATTACAGCCCCTAGCATTACTTATTAAATTGCCATTCGAATAGATCCGAATGAAAACTATCGTTGTAATCGCCTTTTTTTGGCCAACGAACTATCACCCGTTTTAAATCATCGTTCTTTCTGGTCATGTTAAGATTTGCACAAGCAAATGAGGCAGCGTGACCAGCACCATTTTTATCTGAATCAGCAAATATCATCAAAGTCTCTACCCCTGGTGGAGCCTTGAACCTCTTCATAAATGCCGTACTCATTGTACCAA
The DNA here is from genome assembly GCA_016765685.1 of Colwellia sp. Classification (GTDB taxonomy): domain Bacteria; phylum Pseudomonadota; class Gammaproteobacteria; order Enterobacterales; family Alteromonadaceae; genus Colwellia. Next base: position 18,839 of record JAESPR010000046.1, read on the forward strand.
ACACAGGTATTTTGAACCTCTGCTGTGCAGATAGTGACGACTCCAAGCCCTCCGATATACCAAGAACTTTGTCAGCAAAATCCAGCCTGATAGCAACTGAATCATCTGTTTGCTTGATCGTGGTGACCTTTTTTGTGGGCAACTGGATTAAATCGCCATCAATCATAAAAGGTTTAAATACTGCTTTCTTATCGCCATCAAGGAAAGTTTGGTGTAAATAGCATGGCTCCCCTTGAGAGTTTACAGCCACCGCATAAATACACCCGTATTGCTTGCCCTGGACAAACTCGTAGCCAAATTTGACGCCGCGCTTTGGGCAGATCCTAATACCTCGACTAATTAGATACTTTTCCCCATCCGTACCCTTTAATGGTGATAGTCCTGGCCATTTGTCGATAGCTGTTGATTTTCGCGGCTTGGGTGCTTCTGCTTTGAATGTTCGGCCTAATATGTCATCAATTTCTTTGGCTATTTCTGGGAATGACTTCCCTTCTATTTCCTGGAGTAATTGAAATCCATTACCCGCGCCACACTTGCAAATCCAACCACCGTATCCTATTCGCTCCGGTGCTATTCTAAAGCTATTCTTAGATCCGCAAAATGGGCATTCCTCTCGACTATGGCGTCTACTTGCTGATAATCCGTAATGTGAAAATATAGTGCCCCAATTACCCTCCGCTGCTTCGACTGTTGTTGTCATTCAAGTGACTCCCGTATTTTTTGAAAGTGTGCCAATCCCTCTTCTTTGCTTACTGGCTTGCCAGGTGGCTTTCTCTTGGCTCTGCGTATATTTTGAGACATTATGTAATTTCTTGTTTCTTTCGTCGGATCTGTAGCAAATTCCTTCAATCCATTAGGCCACACCCCAAACTTAGCTCGGTATTGATTTGCAACCCATCCCTTTTTCCATCCTTTGCCATCCCTTAGCTTTTCAAAGTAATAGCCTAGCAGCTCACTGTAAAACCGTTGTTTGTCATCCTTCGTTGCTGGCTTATCCAATTTTTTATTAAGTGCTACCAGTTCCCTCGTCCGGTCAACGTCAACATCCTCACCCATTCTTGGAGAAAATCCACACTTACTGCACTCGTGCATACCTGCAGGCTTCATGAATTTACAGGATGGGCATTCTTTCGGTAGCTTTTCTATGCGCTCGATCTCTTTTATTATTCTGCTGTTTGTATCCATGCCGTCTTTGTCCGACCTTAAAGAATCATATTCAATTGAATCAGGGTAGCCCAACCTGTGAACTGTGCCACTGTGATCTAAAATTAAACACCTTTCCTTCCCGTCTGCAGTGCGTAACCCTCTACCTATACACTGAATATATCTTATCTCTGATTTGGTAGGTCTGGCGTAAACTATGCATCTAACATCAAGATCTAAACCTGCTATAAGAGTTCCTACGTTACACATAACCCTAGTGATACCCATGCTAAACCGCTTAAATATTTCTTGCCGCTCCTGCATTGGTGTTTTTGCTGTTATCACCTCGGCCTCAACGCCCCCGCTACTAAACTCGTTTGCTACCTGATTAGCATGTGCCACGTTTACACAAAAAGCTATCGTAGGTTCGTTTTCTCCGATCTGCAGCCAAGTACTAACTATATCTGCCACTAGCGTATGATCCTGCATTATCTCAGCAACTTGAGCCTCAATATAATCCTCGCCAAACTCTGCAGACTTGCGGGTCTTTACTGCAGACAAATCAGGTGTGTGTGGCGCGTATATCTCAAAATCTGTTAGATATCCCTGGTCTATAAGCTCTCTTGTTGTCGCAACTTTGATTAGGTTTGTATAATAATTGCCCATCCAAGGCGTGAACGGGGTTGCTGATAGCCCTATTACTGGCTTATCCGTCTCCTGGATGTGTTCAAGAAACCATCTACGCCTAGAGTGTGCCTCATCATAAATAATACAGTCATAATCAGGCATCGTTCTATTTTCTAATGTGTCGATGCTGGCGATCTGTATCAACTTGGAATAATCCAGCCCCGGATGATCTCTCCAAATAATACCGGCTGGTGGTAACCCTTGTTTCATAAATGACGCTGCAGTCTGCTCAATCAAAACGGTAAGAGGAACAATAAACAAGACTCTCATCTTTCGGCTAACAAACCCGTGAACTATGTGGGCTGCAATTACTGTCTTTCCAGAACCCGTTGGTGCCTGCAGTACGTGCGTCCTGTGTGCCTTCCAGGATTGCCGTAACATGTTTATGGCTCTCTCCTGGTGCGGTCTTAGCTTTGTATTAAGCATAGCTATCTCTTTGAGTAGTGGCTGTATCAATGGATCTCATGTGTGTGTGGTATATAACTTAGTAATATTAAATATGTTTTTATTGAAATTGGTGCCTTTCAAGTAGACAGAACTCCCCTAGAGACAGCATATAGCCGAAACTTGGGAGCACCGTCAGGAAAGCCACTTTTCAAGTGTGGAACTGACACAATGAGCAAATTAGCCGTTACTCAATGCGGATAGATCTTTTTACCGGCTATGCAATCCTACCCCTGTAATCTACCTGACTCCTCAGTTGCGCTGCGGGTAATCTTTTAGCGCTTAAAACTTAGCTCGGTGAGTGACGGGCTTCCCCGGGCATATCCTTCTAAGTCGGCCTTCCTTGTGCTCGGAGAACAAGGTTGCGGGACACTGGCAGCCCCAAGGGTTAAATTTTTGGCATAAAAAAAGCCACTTATCTGTAACTAATGTTCGGATGGGCAAGAGAAACCCCATTAGTTACAGATAAATAGCCTGTTTACTTCTCTTGTATGTTGCTAACTAGGCTCCGACACCACGACGTCAACAATGTAATTGTAGCACCTAATCGTTACTGTGCAATTAAAACTTCTTAGGATTAAACACCTGTTCCCCAAATGGATTCTGGACACACATTAGCATGCCTTCGTTAAAGGTTGGGTAAGGGCTATCCCCGTGCTTTTTGGTGTTATATTCGACCCTCCAAATCACTTGGTAATTAACATAGCTGGACTCTGCAATTACTTTCACAAATCTACCTGTATGCTTGCCCTTGGTTACAATAGCCAAGCCGCCTTCTCTCAGGCTTTTAAGTGGTGCTGGGTGTCTTATGTTATCAGTCACTCTTGATCTCCTTTAATAGCTAGTAGGGCGTCTGTTGCGTACATTCTGTGTAATGTGCCAAGAGGCGCGTCTTTGATGCGCTCCAAGGCTTTAACTAAGTTATCATAATTGTTTACCGCTAAGACTATGGCTTTTGGATCATCTGAAAAGTTAAAGCCTCCTTCATGAATAAAAGCACCTCCTTCATCTCGAATTTGATCATCATGAACCCATAAAGGCAGGTCGAACACGTCGCTCATCTTTGTATTACTCATTTTGGCGGCTCCGGTAGTGGTTGGTAGTGGGTTAGACCTGCGACAAAATCCATTGGTGCCGATCCGGTAACCCAAGGGAACTTCCCTATTTTATACTGGACAACGTGTTGCCTGGTGGCATTGGTCTTTACATTTATTGCAAGAATCCAAGTGCCATCTTTTGGTGCTGTTCTGATGTTTTTCCAATCAGTCATTTTGGCCCCTCCGGTAAATTCTGCCAATGCGTTACGCTCACCTGTTCACCCAATACTTCTACTGGCTCAAAACCCATTGCTTGCCCGTAAACATTTTCTATCCCGTACGTTTCAATGCTCTTGTCACTGAAGTAGCACAAGTAAATTCCTTCCTCTTCTGGCATTTCATCATTAACACTTATCCAGTCACTCATTACCCTTCTCCATCCAGTTGTTTTTAATGCCAACGTACCACGCATACGCATAGAAAAAGCATAGTACAAATATTCCCCATTGCTCGGATTGATATGACGAATAGAACCAAAACGGTTGTCCAGCCATACCGAATAAACACGCGTAACGCTTCCATTCGTTATTGTCTTGCTGGGTTAGCCATATGGCAATTACGCCGGTTATGGCTATAGCTATTTGTTCGATCATGTCGTACCTCTTGTTATATGTGGGGTTAATAAAGTTTAGGACCGGAATCTTTCTGCATTCCTCGAATCATCATGTACAGATAATCAAGCTTCTCATCTGTGGTTTTTGATTGAAAATGTGCAGTCAAAACGTCCTCTGATTTCCTTTCACATGTCGTACACTTACCATTACAATGCGGCTCCATCTCTCTGCACGTATTGCAGTATTTGGTTTCCGTATAAGCCATATCATTTTCCTTTATTGGTTATATTGAAAAGAGCTGTAAGCCTTTGTTTTTCATTGTAAGACACCATTTGCCATTCCTCGTGATCAAGGTCGAAGTTTGCAGCTATACGCTTTTCCTTTGGCGTAAGCTCGATACATTCCTCCTCTTCCCAGTCTTCATCTAATCCGTATCCCATATATCACCTTTATTTTAAGTGTAGCTGTCAATTAAGAGAGGTCTTGTGACCTAACATTAATATTCTTTATCTCTATCTAGCTTTCTTGAATCAATCAATTATCAGGAAATAGTTTTTCGTCTTAACGGACGCCTACTAGGTGGTTGCCCACTAAGTCACTTGAGTTCCTGTTTATGTCCTAACTGGCTAGGTTAGTCTGCACCCTCTCTTATCCACATCGCCGGAGCTTTATTTTGACAGTTCCCTTTCGGGTCATTGGCATGGCTAGCCGCTTGCTGTCTGGTGCTGATCGATTTGCTAAGTTATTGTTTGCGTTAATGTTCGTTTGTGAAGTTGGCTTTTCGATTGTTCAAATCTGCATTAAATATGACGCTAGCCGGATCGGGCATTAATTCCCGACTTATTCCGCATGGTTTCCAGATTAATTGCCTGGGCCTGTGCTAACGCCATAATCAATGCAGACTCCCGGTTGAGAAAGCTGCAATAAACCATTCCGGTGAAACAGTATTGAACATGACGCTAGGCGACTCTTATCGTTCTTTAAGCGCTTGTGGGTCACTTACGGCTCACCGTTACCGGAATAACTCCGTGAAGAGCTAACGCCATGATCAATACTGTCTCTGAAACTACATATGAAGGGGTGCGATAAAGGCCAGTGCCCTAGCCATATCCGTTAAGATAGCTCTATCACACACCCACATATGTAGTCTCTATCGAACAAATACACGAAACTGTCCGATTTAATTAACCGAAGATTGCAAGTTTGGAGTAGATAACTATAATGAGGGTGTACCTTAAAAACGTCGTGGTTCCCTGTATCATCTTTAAACTACGTCGGGTCTGCAAACCTTCGGTATAATTAATCATAGGCCAGCTTGGTATGGATTACAAGTTGGCCTTTTATTTGTCCTCCATAAAGAGGGAATACGGGTGATCATAGGTGTCATGTGGTTGCTTGTATAATTCACCGTTTTTCTTTATTTTGAAGGTTTTAAAGTCATAGTTGTTATTGCCCCAGCTTTTATAAAATATCGAGGCCACAACCTGCTTAACTCCCTTTCCATCAACAACAGTGTTACCGACATTAAACGGGCATAAGTGTTCAGCAATTTCTTGTTGTGATCTGCTGATAAATTCCTTTTTCATCTCAATAACTTCTTTAGCTTCTTTGATCTCTTCTTTTAATGTTTCTATTCTCATAATCATCTCTCTTCGGTAGTGTTATGGTGTGACAGGGCGAGTCAGTACGATAATTTCGTCCCATTTGAATTTAAGCTTGCTGCTATCACCTTTGTGCGGCCTCCATGACAGCTCGCACCCTCCAAGAGTATCGTTATGGACGCCCTCAAATTCACCATGTGGCTTTAGGTACTTTGGGCGGCTAGAGTCCCATGAATAGATGAACGGGCCGTTACCAACCTCATGTACATTCATTACCTCTGTATGGCCAGCCCTATTGGTGGCAAGTATTTGAATTCCTGTTTTATCTCTGTGCTTCTTAAACAGCTTCACGTTTCAATACTCCTTATTCCATTGATCAAAGTTGTACAGTTAGCGTCAATCCCACCAGCCAGAGCCATAAGCATTCTAGTCGTGTGATAATTAACCGCCGATACTGCCATCATCGTTATAACCATTTGCGATAAGATTAGTATTAATAGGTCACTCATTACTTACCACCTTCGTTATATATATTTATATAAACTTTCAATGTATCGCCCGGAAGTATGCATTGCCCCTCTAGGCTAGATAGCCTTTTTTGCCCTTCTCTATATTCCATTGTTGCCATTTTTATCTGCGTAGTATCTTTTGCATGATGAATCAAAACTAGCCCACTCTTTTTTTCTATGAAAAAACCACGTTTATTTGCTGCCCATTTTATTAGCTTATCGATCACAATCACTCTCCTGTATCTTTATTCTGAAATCAACAACCATGCTGTAAACACTATCAGGAAGGTTAGTCCGACTGCTGTTGCTATAACGGATAACAACGCAACAAACCCACTCTTATTAGCTATCCATGCAAATTCAAACGCAAGTACTCCTAGAATTATCGTATAACCCAATATTCGTTTATGTTTCATTCTTCACCTTTGTATCTTTGTTATATGCTGCCATACATTTCTTGCATGGACGAATGCGCGTTTCTTTCTCTATACATGCTCTAGCGTGCTGAATGCTTATAGGCATGTCATAATTCCAGACTGTTCTACCGCACCAAGATTTACCCTCGCCATATTCAAGCTCACGCCTCATTACGTGATGGATACCATTAACATTACTCATCTATCTTCACCTCGACCCGATGTTGTCTACTTCCTCTTAGCTTCTCATTGGCGTTATCTAGCTGGTTACGCGTTACAGTTAGTTCTGCGTAGGATATTTCCATAAGCTCTTCCCATTCAGCTATACACTTACGATACCCTTCACCATCAATGATAAGCTTCTGCACGGCTGTTACTGCATTATGCGGACCTTTAATCCAGCCAACACCCTCACCCATCGATAACCTACTTTCGCCAGTAGCAGGAACGTCAACTCTAGTCACACCTTTTGGTAATCTACTTCGCGTTTGTCTACTCATAATCTACCCCGTCATGATCACATTGATAAACGATATTACCGCCGCTTGAATGCCCGCCACACACGAATGTGCAGGATGTTAATAGTAGGGTTAGGGCTAGGATTTTCATGGCTTCACCTTCGTTACCTTAATTCGACCCTTTATCCAATCCGCATCATCAGCAATCCATCTATCGACCTGCTGGCGGTGTATATGCTTCGGCGGGAACATTACACGCTCATCTATTAATGCCTGCGTATGAGCCCTGGCAAAGGCTGTGCTGCTTCCATCGTACTTCTTGTCTATATGAGCTTTTAATTTCACGTTTATCCCCTTCGTTAAGTTGAATTAACCTTACACTCATTGCTGTAACGGTGCAACTATATTGTTGCTGATTGATTAAATATAAAGTTACAAAGTTGTTGCGCTAATAATCTAGCTGGTCTATTGTTATTACATCAACAACAAACGAGAGATAGAAATGAGCGACCTATATTACGTCCAAGATAGCAGAAGCTATTTAGGCAATGACATTTTATGGTGGGCCGACAAAGGTGGGTATACGACTAACCTATCAAAGGCTGAAGTATTCACAAAGGAGCGTGCAGTTCATCTAAATCAAAATCGAATAACTGATATCCCTTGGCCCAAAGAATACATTGACGAAAGAACCAGGCCAGCAGTAGACGTTCAATATACAAATATTAAAGAGGCCCTAAAAGGAAAGGGTATAAGGCTGAAAAAGAAGAAATGGAAGCGGCCAACTATGGGCAAGACTCGCGGCAACTGCCCTGAGTGCGGGAAAATAACGTGGGATTACAATCCTTATGAAAATGCACGATGCAGCGACCATCAAAAATCCTATGACATAGAGTGGCTTAACGCATGAGCGACCATAACCCACTCGACATAATAGGACGACATTTCCCAGTCGAGTTTATGAACCCTAATCCTAAGATGACGCCTTTGTCCTCTGGGGATAGATACACGTTAACCGTTGAGGTACATAAGGAATTATTTGATCTCTTCTGTGAGGTAGGTAGAGACGGTAGAGCGGGCATGATTATCGACGGTATGCTGATGGTTAGCGAAAGACCTAGGCCTGTTGGATATGAGGATGAAGGTGAGCCCGATATCGGAATTACGATGTCGGAAGAAAAGCCAGCTAAGATTGATCACACAAATTCCAGACTGGCTGCTATGTATTGTAAGAATGAGAATTTTCAAAAGTTCTTAGCAATCAATATGTTTGCCAATTGCGACCCCGCGCAAGTTACCGAGGACACCGCAAAGCTAGAAATAATATTGTGCTGTGGTATTGATTCAAGGGCAGACCTAGATACCAACCGGTTAGCTCGGGAAACGTTTATAAAACACTTCTGCAAGCCATACACGGCTTATATGCAGAGTAGAGAGGGTAAGTAATGAGAGAGATAATGGTGATAATTGCAACAGTGTGCACCTGGGCAGGGCTTGCATTCTTGGGTAGCGGAAGTTTTTTATGGTATGGGGTTTTCTTTAATTTATCCACAACGGCGCTTTGGTTTATTTATTTAATGAATAAATATCCCAATATTCTGGAGTCCTAACATGCTACGCAATCAATCAATACAAGCACCATCTGACACGCTGCCTATAGAACTGGTGAGTACTCCGATAGATTGGAGTGCTTATATGTTTGAAATCGATACGAATATAAGCACGATTTATATCGGATCTATGTTCTGCTTATGGTTTGTATTCTTCCTATTCCAACAAGGCATAGAGTGCTGGTATGAATAGTAAAATTTGCAGCAACAAAGCGTGTGAGCATGAAGGCTTACCAATACCGATTAACCAGTTTAATAAAGATGTATCTAGAGCGTCTGGCGTTGCCGATTGGTGCAAAGATTGCTGGAAAATAAAAAGGTTAGATTTCTTACTAAGTAGAACGCCAGAGGACAAGGCTAGACTGAGAAAAGTAATAGAGAGGAAAAACAAAAGGTACTTAAAGATGAATAAGGTATGCACTAATCCAAATTGTTTGCATGAAGGAGCTGAGCAGACAGTTGACAGTTTTCATAGGAATGCAAAGAAAAAAGACTGGCGAGCAGACAGGTGCAAAACGTGCTGTGCAGCAACAAGCAAAGAGGCATACGCATTAAAGAAGAGCAAAGGCCTATTGCAGGTTCCGCTATGAAATGGAAGAAATGCAGAGTGTGTAGGGATAAGTTTGAGGTAGAGCTACCAAAGCAACTCGTGTGTGGCCCTACTTGCGCCCTGGCGTTGAACGAGATCCATAGGCAGAAAGAGTACAACAAAGAAACTAAGCGTCTTAGAACCGAATTTGACAGCAAGGATGCCGCAAAGCAAAAAGATCTGACTAAAACCGTTTTCAATAAAATGCGCGTTCTAGAAGAAAAGAAGTGGTTCCGTGACAGAGACTTAGAGCCTACTTGTATTAGCTGCAACAAACCAAACATGGACTTCTGTTGTGGCCACTTTAAAACGGTAGCGTCACAAGGTAATTTACGTTACGACAGGGTTAACACGTACCTTCAGTGCAACAAGTATTGCAATAGCAGCAAGAGCGGGAATATCGAAGGCTGTAAAAACACCCGGGGTTATAAGAAAGGGTTATTGGAAAGATTCGGTGCTGATGAAGGAGGATGGATTATTGATTACTGTGAAATTCATACCGAAGTTAAAAAGTGGGATTGTGACGAGCTTATCGAAATGCGTAAAGGGTTCGCTAAAATAGTGAGGGAATTGGAAAATGAAGCGAGCTGAGCACCAACTAACATTACCGGGAGTAGAAAGCATGAACCAAAAAAACGCAGACAGCTATAACGAAATGATGGGTACCGCTGTAATTCCAAATGAAGCGCTAAAGATCGATATGGGAGTGGCTGTGTCGGTGGAAGAAAAGCAGGCGCTTTGGCCGGATGAGAAGCGGATAGATATTATTGGCAGTAACGGCCCAACCGGAGATCATTACAACAGTCCTGAATCTTGTATGAAACGTCTGGCGGATGAGTTTGACCGCGAAAGGGAGCGGCTTAAACCATTCGTTGAATTAGGCAAGAAGGTTATCGGTGCAGGGAGTGGTGACACATGAGCAATGACGCAGAGTATCTAAAAAAGGTTATACGAGAGAACTTGCTTATCGAGTTGAAGCAGGATGATGATAAAGGAGATAAATACATCATCGCATCGCTAAGCTTTAAGGGTGACAAGAAGCCATTTGCAGTTCACGTGGTGGAAATATGAAAGCCTTAATTATATTACTACCATGCCTATTTATGTGTGGCGGGTCATTCGCTGAAACCTCGGTATCAAGTGGGTACTTCAGGCTCTCAATGGGTGATGTAGAAGTCGAGCAGAAGTACAGCAAGCTTCAAAATGTGATCGTGGAAGGAATAAAGCTATCAGAGGAATGCCGCTGCACAACTACGATTCATCGCCCAGATATTACAGTGAGGTGGTCAGAGTCAACGCCCATATTAATATCAAAAACCATGAGTTGGGATGCGCCTACTGAGCGTGAGAATGGTACGACACTGCGCGCTGACGAGATAGATCACTACGTTATATCTTATTGGCGAAAAGGTGACAGCGAGCAATTTATCACGGTATCCGGTAACAATCAGGAAAGTGTTATTGATGAGCTGTCAAAAGGTACGTGGCTGTTTAGAGTGATGACTGTGGATACGGACGGATTAAAATCTGATTGGTTTGAATTGGTCGAGGTGAGTATATGAGCGACAATATAGTTTTATTAATTGGAGATGGCGCAGAAGGGCTAAGTGGTAGCGCACGGCGAGAAGTACAAATACTAGAACAAGCAGGTTATGAGGTTATCGAATGCAGCAAGGAAGAGGCAGAGACACTGCTGCACGCAGATCCTTGGCCGGAATTTGGCCTGTATATGGATGAGCGTGAACCAGTGCAAGAGGCTCCGGAAGAATACGACGTACGAAACCAGAACAAAGGCGAGCGCAAACGAAACAAGCCCACTAGGTGGTGTTAATGCCGCTCAATGAGCTGGTTAGGTTATATCACGCTGCTGATGATGATACGCGCAGAAGCACCTTAAGAACGATAATTCAAATAAGGTTTAATGATGGCTATACAAATCATAATCACTAAATGTGAAAAGTGCGGCGATACTCATCCAGATATAAAGTCTGCTAAAATATGCGAGGCGGGGCATAAGCAGCGCTTTAGTTTAGAAAGCATAAGGGAAGAAGTAGCAAAAGAGTCTAAGTTTTTAGATGAAAACCCAATTAAAGGGAAACGTAATGCCAAAATTCAGAAAAAAACCAGTAGTAATTGAAGCTATGGTTTGGGATGGAAACGATCATAGGGGTATGTATGAATTCCTTGGTGGTGATGATAAAGATTTCATGAGCCCGAGTGGTGAAAACTTTTACATAGACCATTCCAAAGTGGCAGGCGGATTAATGCTAAAAACTCTCGAAGGCGAGCATAAGGCAAGTATTGGGGATTATGTTATAAAAGGAATAAGCGGGGAGTATTACCCGTGCAAGCCTGATATTTTTTCCAAAACTTACGATAACGTGGAATAACAAAGGATAAAACTATGGATAGACGACCAAGCATTATGGCCGGACGACCGTTGAAATCAAACGCTAAACCTAAAACAACCAAGCGAGCAGCAGCTAAACCGCAAAAGAAAAAGGGCACTAAAAAAGCATGATTCACTTAATCCCGTACCTGATCGTTATCATTGCGTATTTTATCCATAGTGATAATACCAATCGTGCAGCTGCGGGGTTAGTCATCATGTTTTATTCGGTTTCATGGCCACTTCATGAGCTGATGATAGATGACCCGCTGATATTCAAAATTGACATAGCAATGACAGCCCTTTTTTACGTCTGCCTAATGCCATTATTAAAGCGTGTTACCTTAATGATCAAGTTATTATGTGTCACTGATCTACTTTTGACCGTTTTAGACTTGACGGCCAGTTTCGCCTATACTTACAGTGTTAGTTTTGTTTACGAAACTACAGGGAAATTATCAGAAATATTGATAATTCTTCAATGGTCGGCCTTATGGGTGCGAGATGTTAGAAGTGTTGGAGCAAGTAATACAAGATCATTGGGTTATTGGGTGGGCCGTACTGGTGATAGTACGCGCTACATGCTTTATCATTAACAAGCCGACAGAAGAACAGAAACCTAAATTACCCAATTCTAATGGGATTGATCGCAGAACTAAGGATAAGAAATGAAAGACCATGTAGCGGCAGTTATTCAAAGTTTTGTAGATGTTAAATCAGCAGCCCCTATAGTCATAACAGCAGCGAGCGCCGCAACAGTAGTAACAACTGAACCAGCAGAAATCATAATGACATCACTATCCTTATCTGAATGGTCTGCTATAGCGGTTATATTTTCATGTACCGCAACAGGGTTGTTCATGCTATCTAATTTTGTTTTTAACCTGATCAAGATAAGACGTGAATTAAAGAACAAGCATGATGATGCTGCAGACTAGCCGACCTTTTTAGTATCAGTCCCTTTAGATTTATCAATACTCCTCATGGCGCCAAGCCCAAGCATTCCAGTAACAATAGAGAATAGAGCTCCAGTTTCTAACACTGGTGGCGGATCCAGTTCTTTTGGCACAATCTCTTTAACCTGCAGTATCGCCCATATCCAAATCATTATTGGGTAAACCACAAATTGATAAGCCATAGCCGCACCACCTACCCAACCTATGAATGGGCGCCAACCAGCAACGAAGATACTTTTGTGGGATGCCTCTGCAGCATTGACCTGCAGTTGTCCCATAATTAACTTAACATGAGCGTCGAGCTCTGCAGCATCACCCCTAAGTCTGAGCTCTTCTAATTTCCTGAGCTCTTCAGCGCGCCTAATAGGATCCGGCCATATTCTTTCGACTGCAGACTTGCCGAGCTCAAAGATTGCGCTTAGTGGATCAAAACTCATAGCCGAGCTCCTTTAATACATCTGCAGGATCATGAAACCTCTTACCCTTACCTGGCTTCATGACCTCAAAATGGTAATGCTCTGTAATGCCTGGGTAGATATCATTCAATCCCTGGGCATATCCGATAATATCCCCTCGCTCCACATCATCACCAACCACAACGAAAGCATCCGCATAGAAATACCGCTGACGATCACCGCTAGCAACAGTAATTTCAATATAACGAAGATGTCCTTTCTTAGCATCGTTAGGGTTGTAAGGAAACCCAATCTTACTAACAGTGCCATCTTCAAAAGCTGTAATGGCTTCATTCTTATGGATGACAAAATCTATCCCCGAATGTTTCCGACCACCACCACGAGGCGCTCCATAATGACCCGCCCCGTGTATGTCTGTGGTTCTTACTTTTATCACTCGAAATTCACGCTGCCATTTTCAACATAAAGGATGGTTTCCCAGAAGTTATCCGCACCACCAGCCACCGCCGTTCCCGTTGCAAACTCAATATCAATAATATCAGGTGTGCTTGCTGTTCCTGCGCTGGAGTAAGCCGTGAAGTCGGTGCCGTTAGTGTTAATCAGCTCAAACGTGTTAGCAGTAACATTGGCGATATCATAAGCAAGGCCGTTCAATTCGACCATACCGACCACATCAGCGACAAATACTCGTTGATTGTTCGATAGCCCGTGTGCTACCGATGTTATGACCACCGGGTTAGCTTGTGTCGCCCCTGTGATTACTTTCGAGGCTCCAGCTACTACCGTGTTAGACGGTGTTGCAATAGACACAGGTACATTGGTTCCTGTTGTCGTGTAATTGGATAGCGTGGATTCTGTGGCAGACCACTCTATGACTAGGGCTGTATCCTGATCCTTGGTTAATACGCCAATATACTTTTGCGTTTGAAGCTGCATATCGCCAGCGACAGGAGCCTTTTTATAACCACTTATCTCAATTCTACACGTTGTATCTGTAGCGGGGTTATCCACAACAAGGCCAAAAGACTTAACAGCAGTGGCAAGTGTTGCAGCCTTGAATCCTGACTGTTTAAGCACTATTTGACTGGAAGGGAAAATTCGTGGGTCTTGGTTTATCAAGCTGGGTATTTGAGTTCCTTTACTCTCGAAATAGATTTCATCCGAGAAATTAGCCCCGATGCCAGTGAACGATATTCTGTTGACCTGAAATGGTGCTGCCCGGTTACTCGAATAGTTATCCTGAAAAACAATATGCTGATATCTCTGATTAGAATTTAACCCAAAGATGACGCCGCCAGCGAATGAGTTTTCAATGAAGAATATATCAAGTCCGCCACCATTAAACTCAACGTCCACCCCTACGCAGTTCTTGATTGTATTTTGCTTAGGCGTAAATTCATCAGTCGTAGCATTAGCGCTGAAAAAGTGTGAGCGCCTTGATCCTTCGTGATAAACATGACTGAAAGTATGCAAGTGAGAGATAGCAAATATCAAGATATCCACATCATTGGCTTCAATGACGTTAACACCTGACGTTTTACACATCTGAGCGCCGGAGTTAAGGAACCAACCTACCGCGCACTCTTCAATAACACTGCCTTCACTTAGATTCACAGAGGTAATCAGGTCGCTGCATTCTAGCCCCGTGTTACATTTGTTAATCTGACAATTTCTTACCTCGGGAGCAAATCCTGTTCTAAATTGGATTGCTTTGTTAAATAGGCTTATCTCACACTCCTCAATGACAAAGGGAGACAGGACGGCAGATCCTAGAAGAGCAACCGTAGTTGTATTTGTGGAGCCATACAGCGAACTAGTAACTGATGTAAAGGTTGGCGTAAATACGGTAGCCGTATGACCAATAACCTTGTCAGTGTCGATCTTTAGCCTTCTAGCTCCGCCAGTCATTGCTACGTTGGCGGAGAATGATCCCCAGTTAAAACAGAATGATCCTGCCCCAAAATATCTAATGTGTGATGCTCGGCCTTCACCCGAAATAAACATCTGAGTTAATCGCTGAGTAGCTGGCGTGGTTAGGTTGAATATTGTCCCGTAATCAACCTCTCCATCCATTCGATAAAACAAACCAGTGGCCAAAGCAGGAAAATACGTTTCGAACCCGCCAACATTCGGCTGTTGTGCTGCTGCATAAGTACCGCAAGCTACAATAGCCGCTGTATCATCAGTCGAACCGTCACCCTTTGCGCCGAACTGCTTAACATCCAATCTATTACCTTGAATTCTCAGGACTAAAGATAGAGTAGTAACCCCTGTACATTGAACCACCTCAAAGGTATTTTCTGTAACCGTAGAGCTAAGAACCACATCCCACATCGCCCCTCCGCCGTTTCCAGTGGTTCTTTCTGCTATGTTTATGGCGTCACCGCCATTTACATTTAACAACTCGTCAGCCGCAGCAGCAGCCAATGTGAGATGGTTTTTAACATCTGCTATGGAGTCTGATCGCGTTGCAAAAGGCTCTTGCAAATCGATATTGAAAACAGCATTGGCAAAAGTGTTGTTATCTGCATCTGTAGCATTTGGATAGAATACGATTTTGTATTTCTGGTCTATATGAGGGATAAACTCAGCGCCAGAGCCGTTAATAGCATAGCCCTGGCTGTTGAATTGAGCCTTGGCTAGTAACGTGCCACCTGTGTTATCGATCGACATCGATATAGGCGTAGTCGTTCCTGATGCATAGAATTTTATATAGTGGTCATTAGCAGAGACGCTATCCTGCATGTATTGTAATGCGCTGCCTGTAATTGGTGTAAAGCTCATAAGTTACCTACTTTAATTGGTCTACTAATTGTTTTAAGAGTTTAAGCTTATTTGCTTCGTTAATGCCTTGCGCCTTCTCTGCTACCTTTGCCGCCACATCAATAGCCACATCAGTTGGGCCTCTTCTTATTGCTCCAACACCTTGTTTTATAGCTTTCTCGGTAACACCTTGTATTGATGTTGGTGCAAAGCTTCCAAAGGCGTTTTCTAGTTCATCAACAAGCATAACTTGAGTAAATATATCATCATCAACTCGACCACCTAAGCGCTTAGCAGTGCTTTCTAATTGAGTGATTGAGTCCATTAGCTGAACCCTTGATTGAACATTACTTAGGAGTCGCCTAGACAATACCCCTAGAGACTTATCAGCATTAGGGCTAGTAAGATCTATCTTTGATCCTGCCGCTTGCTGGAAGTCATCTAGCGCCCCTCTGCTTTCAGAGAATCTCGTGTTTGCTACTTTGTATTCGTTGGATAGGTCACGTAATGACTCGTTAACATTGCCTCGAAGCCGTTTAGCTACATTTTCAATATCCCTGGTTAATGGCTTGTCGCTGCTTTTCCCAAAATCTACAAGGTTATCGATGAGCTTCTTAAATTGGTGAACCTTTAACCCGTCAGGATTGGCTCTTATTTTATCAAAGTCCGTCCATAGATCCTGCAAAGGTTTCTTTAGCTGCTTAAGGGATGCCGAATCAAAGATAGAACCTGAGAAGTCCAGCTTTTTACCCTCTGGAATAATACCAAACCCTAGTAAGTCATCTTCAAGATTAGCTGAAACTTGTGTTAGATCTGCCTGCTTACCTTTAAGCCCTAAAGCTGCCTTGTTAACATCTTTTCCGGCCTGCTTATTGATGTTTCGAATAACCTTAACCCGGTCAACTAACGACTTACCGACAATATCAGAAGGCCTATTCTGTGATGCGAACCGCTTATTCTTTAATCCCTTTTCAACAACTTTCAACATCTCTGCAAAAGCTGTCTTGTCTGCACTTGATGAGCCTTTTATTGCTGCAATTGTGCCCTCGTCAATACCTTGATTGATTAGAGCCTTTCCCACTGGGTCATTCTTTACCTTGCCAGCTCCATTGATCATCTTTCTTGCAACCACGCCATCATCAGCGCCGGATTCTATAATCTCTCTAATGGTCTGCTTGGTTGGTGTTTCATTAGCGAACAATGATACTGACTCAGGACTAGCAGAAGTGGCCGCTTTAGGCGTTATGCTAAGCGAACCCCTCAAACTACCAATAGCTGACTTAGCACCCTGGAATGTCTTTTCTAGCACCGGCCCAGCAACTCCAGCCGCAACTACTTGCTCTGTATCGAACTCACCGCCAGCCGCAACCTGTCCAGCCTCAAGAACTGCTTGAGTACCAGCCGCCGCCGCACCACGACCTATAATAGTTTTAGCCGCTCCAGCAGGGGTCAATGCAGCGATTGCGCCAACACCTTGGACAGCATCAAGCAATGATGGCCCTGTCTTATTAATAGAAAAGGCCTCATCAGTTTGGCGATTGATTGCTATTCGTTCACCTTCTGGGGTGGTCACTACGCCAATATTCGGGTCTGCTGCTGTCAATATCTGCCCGAATTCATCAGGATCAAAGGCAGTCATGGTAGCCAATGCTTCTTTAAACCCTAAGTTCTCGCTTAGCTGGCTAAAGCTCCCTGTTATCTCAGGGATAGCCTCAATTCTAGCCGCTCTGACCTGTTCAACTTCGGTAGGTGTTAAGTCCTTGGATGTAACTTCGCCAGCCTCAAAAGACCGGAGTAACTCAGAAGTTCGCTCTCTTTCTTGTCGAAGTCTATTTCCTCGACCAGAACGCCCACCGCCTAACTTTTGAGATTGCGCCTCTTGCGGTGCTACTTCTTGCTGTTGTTCAGGTTGTTGTTGTACTTCTGCTTGTTGCCCAGAAAAGAACTCATCAATAGCAACGCCCATCTGTTCGGGGTTAGTCCCGTCTGGAAAGGTAAAAGTCTTGCCTTGTGCTGTTGCTGTTATTGGCATTCTTAATTCACCGTGAAAGTTATACCGGATGAAGAGGTAAAGCTATTTTGTTCTGTAGCTTCGCCAGTCTCTCTTTTTAGGTTATCAATCTGGCGTATTTGGCTATCCATGAACGCATCCAATTGAGCTTGTTTCTCTTCTGGTGGAGAATCGACATCACCGAGAGTGGCCGCTAATCTTTTGCCCTCGCCCTCGGTCATTGCTGCACCAAAAGTTTGCTTAAGTAGTGGTAACACTTGGTTATCAATTGTCGCTTGGTATGCAGCTCTTGCCGTTCCACCCTTGGTCGCACCGAAGCCGAACTCTTTGGATATTACGTTAAACGCCTTGCCTGTAATTGTGTGAGTGGCAATAGATGATAATTCTCTGAGCTTGCTTGTTACTTCTTGCAATCCTGGTAATCCAGCCTCGGCTTTTTTCAGATCAGAAAGAGCTTCACCTCTTGCTGTTGCTTCTGCTGTCGCTAACTTAACCGCTGATGCAATATCAGACTTAGCCTTGGCCACTAATGGGGCTGCTTTAAGTTCGCCCTTTGCCTTGCCTATTGCGACCGATTCCGCTGTGGCTCCTGCTATTTGCGCCTTAGATGCGGTAACTAAGTCAGTTAATTGCTCATTGAGAGCTATGCGCTCCTCTGCTGAGCTTCCGGCCTTTGGATCTAACCCCGCTTTAATCCTTCTCGCTTTTACTTGATCGCCTTCGGACATGTCAGATATTAGGTTTTCAAACCCTCGCTGCTCTGCACTTAATTTGCCACCAGGCGCACCCAACAAACCTCTAGTCTGAGCTATTTCAATAGCGGTATTGCCATTCTTAATCAATGCATTTATTGCTGATGCATCCTCGGATTCAAGAACACTTATGGCCTCTTGAGTATCTCTAAGCTGCTCTGGTGACTTGCCTTCTTTCGTAAGTCTAGCCATTCGCTTGTTGGCAATTTCTAAAGCGCTATCAATATCAATAGAATCACCCTCAAGGTGTGGTAGAACTTCCTGGGCAAACTGAGCTATTGAAGATAATTCCCTGTCCTGGTCTGCTGCTTGAATAGCTTGTTGCTGTCTTTGATTGGCTAACTGACCAGCCTCTTGCTGTTGTTGAAGTAACTGCTGACGAATGGGCGCTTGTTCACGAGTCGTACGTAACTGGTCTAACATGCTGCCAAACTGTAAGCCCTGAGAAGCTGCCGCTACAGGATCACCACTTCGAGCAAGCAAAGGGATATTCGAATCTAATTGAAACGCCATTACATTAGCACCTTATAATATCCGGTATCAGGGTCAACAATAACCAAGTCAGGTCTAGTTTTCTTAAGCTCTTGAGCAATTGGCCCTTCTGTATCTTGAGAACCTACGAGTTCTTTAGCCTCATCTTTCCAGTCCCAGTTGTAAATTCTTATGCCATCGTCAATATGGGAGAATCGAATATTTTCTTTCAGTCGAATATCAGAGAACGCCGCGAACAATCCTAAGCCGGTAGATAATAAATTCTGTGCGCCTTGAGCCTGAGCGTTGGCTGCTCCAACCGTTCCCGCTGCTTGAGCGTTACCGATTTGGCCTAGTATACTCGCTGTATTGCCTGCTGCTGCCTGGGTTTGTGTTCCCGTCTGAGCTGCTGCGTTAGAGCCAATAGTCGCTAGGTTCTGGAAGTTCCCTATCTGGGTTTGTCGATTGGCTATATTCTGTTGTGAGAACTGATTACCAAGTAGCAATAGGTTTCTTTGTAGATCGTCACCAGTACCACCAGAACCAACCTTACCCCTAGCTGCTTGTGATTGAAGCAATCTTTGTTCTTGTTGCCCTGCTAGAGCTTGGAAGAATGGGTTGTTTATTACTGATGATGTGGGGTCATCTATGGCCGTTTGAAGATCACCGAAAGCGCCTTGTAATTGCCCAAGACCTTCAACACCGGCCTCTCTGAATGGTTCTAGGTCGCCTCGTATTAATTTTAGTGATGCTGCTTGAGCGGCCAAGGCTTTATCGCCTTGAGCTGCTTGCAAGGCTGCCGCTTCTTTTGCGGCCTCTGATGCTGCCCCGCCAAAGAATGGGTCATTCTCACCGCCTGGGCCAAATCCACCAGGATTGCTTATACTGCCTACAAATGCGCTCACTGATGCATCTCCTCGCGTGTTATTCCATAATTTATTCTATCACATCCGCCGTTTTCTGTTTGGTAGCTCATTCTGTCGACGCCTTCCTGCTTCATTCCCGCTTCAATGGCTGCACTTATAGCCCCTTTATTGATATCAGCAATGACGGCATTAATCTTTGTGTAGTTCACTGGCATCGTCTCAATAAACCATTTGAATATGCTTTGCACCATTTCATTATATAGATGCTTGCTTGATCTCAAGATGTAAGGATGAAACTCAACAGTGCAGCTAGTTTTCTTGAAAAATGTAGTCATTCCAATAAGCTCATTATCGACGGTGAATGAAAGCCAGAAACAAGACTCATCACAATTAACTTGGACATTCTCGACGCTTCCGCCATATTCACCGGCATATCTATAGATCTCTGGCAGAGTCATAAACGCCTTTATCTTGTCGATGTCCTCACATTTCTCTATGATCAAGTTAATTCTGCGCCCGAGCAATTGGCATTTACATCTGTTCCTACATCTTGCTTAGCCTGGACTTTCATCCCCGTTTCAATGATTTCCCCCTGCACCTCGATTACATTCCAAGTGCCGCCTGGGGGTATGGATTTAACCTTTAATGTGTTGCCTGTATCTGCCACGCCTGACGACTCAACAACGTGAACGGTTACAGTTCTATTAACAGTTCCAGAGTTGTAAAATGATAGCTTTCTTACAACTGCCTTGGTGTTTGTTGTCACGGTCGGTACAACATCAGCAACCGTACTAGATAGCTGTAAATTATTAGCGTAATTTTGTGGTGTTCTAGCCATAATCGGGCCTATTTAGTTAATATAAATACGTCAATAGTGGAAGTTGAGCCTTCGACAGTAGTAACCGAGCATCTAGCATTAGCAGCAACACATGTAATATCGTGAATGTCACCGACTCCGGTTATTTGGTGGTTGGTATCAAACCAAGTCGAACCGTCTGGTGATATCTGCAAAGTAACAACGTGAGTCGTGTTACCCCCTGTATTTGCCGCAACATACATTGCTATTAGGTTGCCATCACCAACGACAACTTCACCTGTAGTGCTGGAAGCATTGGCATCAAGTGCAATTGCTTCTATAAAATCTGTATCTGAACCACCACCACCAATTGGCATACTAAAACTCCGTTACGTAGTAAACAGGCTTTTCATTGTTCTTCTTGTTGATGATGCTTATCTCACCAACGTAAATATTGTCTGTTGGGAACTCGTATGTGGTGTTCTTTTTTAGGAAAATACCTTTCCTTTCTGAACCATCTGTAGCCGCAGGCATGAGGCGTATAAATGCGTCTTTATCAATTATCGATATAGCAAGATATAGCCTGTCCTCGTTCGCAGCTACGGCAACCACAGCAGTATTTACCGTGATCTTTACTTCATCATCTACGGTGGCTGCATCCCTGGTGTTTATGTTTCTGCCTGTAATATCTGCCATAATTACGTATTCTCAATGAATAGCATTTCATAAATGAA
>JAESPR010000047.1 GCA_016765685.1 Colwellia sp.
CAATAACATCGTTGCTTTCAATCCTAATAGCCAGCTATTATTCAATCAAGCGCCTTGTTCTTGAAAATTTACCCTCATTAAAATTTGAACCATTAATTAACCTGATTGGTATTAGAAGCAGATTATACACACTTTTAACGAAAGCTGAGAGCAAGATGTCCGATAAAATAATTAAACAACAAGACGTAATTGATAGTATTGAAGATGCACTACAGTACATTTCTTATTATCATCCGCTAGATTTTATTCAGGCATTAGAAAAGGCCTACCATAAAGAACAAAGTACAGCAGCGAAAGATGCTATCGCACAAATTCTTATTAACTCACGTATGTCAGCTACCGGCAAACGTCCTATTTGCCAAGACACCGGTATTGTTACTTGTTTTGTTAAAATAGGCATGGCTGTTAAGTGGGATAAAACGGACTTAACCGTGCAGCAAATGGTTGATGAAGGCACCCGTCGTGCTTACTTGAATCCAGACAATCCGTTGCGTGCATCTATTGTCGCTGACCCTACCGGCGCACGTAAAAATACCAAAGATAATACCCCAGCAGTGGTACATATTGACTTGGTTGCAGGTGATGAAATTGAAATAATGATTGCGGCGAAAGGTGGCGGTAGTGAAAACAAAACTAAAATGGCGATGTTAAACCCGTCTGACTCTATCGCTGATTGGGTGGTGAAAACATTACCCACTATGGGGGCAGGTTGGTGTCCACCGGGCATGTTAGGCATAGGTGTGGGTGGCACAGCTGAAAAAGCAGCCGTATTGGCTAAAGAAAGTTTGATGGATCCGGTTAATATTCAAGAGCTAATGGACCGAGGCCCACAAAATGCGGAAGAAGAATTACGTTTAGAAATTTTTGAACGCGTGAATAAACTAGGTATTGGCGCACAAGGTCTTGGTGGGTTAACGACCGTGGTTGATGTCAAAATTAATGCTGTGCCAACGCATGCAGCCTCTAAACCTGTAGTGATGATCCCTAATTGCGCTGCTACTCGCCATATACATTTTCATTTAGACGGCTCAGGCCCTGCTAATTTAATACCTCCTAAATTAGCAGATTGGCCTGATATTACCTGGGAAGTTGGTGAAAATGTTCGCCGGGTAAATGTTGACGATTTAACCAAAGCAGATATTAGTGAGTGGAAAACCGGCGAAACAGTTTTACTGAGTGGCACTATTTTAACCGGCCGTGACGCGGCACATAAGCGTATTCAAGAGATGTTAGCTAAAGGCGAAGAATTACCGGTAGATTTCACCGATAAGTTTATTTATTACGTTGGACCTGTTGATGCGGTTGGTGATGAAGTCGTAGGTCCCGCAGGACCTACTACAGCAACGCGTATGGATAAATTTACTGAAATGATGTTAGCCGAAACAGGGTTACTTGGTACTATCGGCAAAGCCGAGCGTGGCGCAGCGACTGTAGAAGCCATTAAAAATCATAAGTCTGTGTATTTAATGGCGGTGGGCGGCGCAGCCTATTTAGTGTCTAAAGCTATTAAAAAAGCGCGGGTAGTTGCTTTTGAAGACATGGGTATGGAAGCGATTTATGAATTTGAAGTAGAAGATATGCCAGTAACCGTTGCGGTTGATAGCACAGGTGAATCTGCGCATGTAACAGGTCCTGCTATTTGGAAAGTAAAAATAGAAGAGATGAACGAAAAGTAGAACAGTTAGAAGTTCCAAGCTACAAGTTTTACCTTATAACTTGTAGCTTGCTACTTACCGCTGCTTTTATTGTAGCTTGTTACTGACTTTAGTCTGCTAAACGCAACAACTCATTAATGCCCGTTTTTGCGCGGGTTTTAGCGTCAACTTTTTTAACGATGATCGCAGCATATAAGCTATATTTTCCGCATTTTGATGGTAAGTTACCCGGGACAACCACAGATCCTGCCGGCACCCGGCCATAATGTACTTCACCGGTTTCTCTGTCATAAATACGGGTACTTTGACCAATATATACGCCCATAGAAATCACTGCACCTTCTTCAACTACGACACCTTCAACAATTTCAGAGCGTGCACCAATAAAACAGTTATCTTCAATAATGGTTGGCCCAGCTTGTAACGGCTCTAAAACACCGCCAATGCCGACCCCGCCAGATAGATGCACATTTTTACCAATTTGTGCACATGAGCCAACGGTTGCCCAACCGTCAACCATACAACCTTCATCGACAAAGGCGCCTATGTTGACAAAACTTGGCATTACAACCACATTTTTGCCGATAAAACTGCCAGTACGCACGGATGCGCCCGGTACTATACGTACCCCATCGGCTTCAAACATGGCTTGAGTATAACCATCATACTTCATTGGCACTTTATCAAAAAAGGTACTTTCAGCGCCATCAATAACTTGGTTATCCCAGATGCGAAATGATAACAATACCGCTTTTTTTAACCACTGGTGCACATGCCATTGACCATTAATTTTTTCTGCTACACGGGCACTGCCATCATTAAGCGCCGCGATTGCAGCTAACACGGCAGTTTTAATTTCACTGGAAACTGTGGTCGGGCTAATATTTTCTCTATTATCAAAAGCTTGTTCAATTGTTGTTATTAATTGTTGAGTCATTTTAAATTCCTATTTTTCGGTTTTTAATAGCGAAGCTATTTACGATATAATCTGCCAGAGCAGATTATATTTAATCTATTTCTTGAGTCAATTTATCCGCTAAATTTTGTTTTTCCGCTGCCGTTAATGCCATGTTATCTTTTGTTGAAATAGTGAAAACATCATCGGCTTTTTCGCCAAAGGTAGTAACTTTTGCTGAATGAATACTAATTTGTAACTGTTGAAATACTTGCGCGATATTGCCAAGCAATCCCGGTCTGTCAAGGGCGATAATTTCAATCATGGTTTTGCTTTTCGCATTGAGTTTGATAAAGCTTACTCGCAGTGGAAATTTAAAATGTTTGATCTCTCTGCGAGCAGGCGGCACTGGAATCGCACAGTAGTTGTCTTGGGTTAATTTATCCGTTAATGCTTGGGTAATTTCGCTAGTTTGGTAGCTTTCTTTTAGTGCTTTGCCACGGGAATCTAGCACAATAAAAGTATTTACCGTATAGCCCGTTTTAGTAGTAATAATTTTAGCATCATGAATAGAAAGTTTTTTCATCGCCAATAGTTCAACCGTACTGGCAAAAGTATTGGCTTTTTCTTTGGCAAATACGAATACTTCAGTGCCGCCACGATAAGGTTTAGGACTAATGATAACCAAAGGCTCAGCGCGATTATGGCCGATGATACGTTGGCAATGTCGGGCAATTTGTTCAGGAGAATATCGTAAAAAGTAATCAACTCTAAATTCTTGCCACAAGGACTTAAGCTCACTTTCATCTATATGATTTTCGGCTAAAATAGCCATGGCTTGTTGTTGATTCTCACGAATTTTAGAGCGAGTTTCTACCGGCTTTGATAAACCGCGGCGCAGAGCCCTTAAGGTATTAAAATATAAATCATTTAATAAGTTTTCTTTCCAGCTATTCCACAAACTTTCATTAGTGGCGCGCATATCAGCAACAGTTAAGCAGTATAGATAATCTAAATGGGCTTCATCGCGTACTATTTCACCAAAGGTTCGGATGACAATTTCATCGGTAATATCTCGGCGTTGTGCAGTAACCGACATCAGTAAATGGTTCTTTACCAACCAAGCAACCATTTTGCTATCGTGGCTGTTCATTTGATGAGATTGACAAAAGAGCAGTGCATCAACTGCACCTAACTCAGCGTGATCACCACCACGGCCTTTGGCAATATCATGAAAAATCCCCGCTAAGTATAAAACTTCAGGTTTGCGAATTTTTTGCATTATCTTGCTACACAGTGGAAATTTATGGTTGTGCTCTTTTTGACTAAACTGGTAGAGGTTTTTCACTACACGAAAACTGTGCTCGTCAACTGAGTAAGCATGAAATAAATCAAACTGCATTTGGCCAACAATATTACGCCATAAGGGCAGGTATGAGCCGATGATGCCATGGCGGTGCATTAAGTTAAACGCTAAGCCTAAACCACGAGGGTGTTTCATAATTGCCATGAAAATTGTTCGACACTGAGCATAATCAACCAACCCTGAAATCAAACGACGGCGAGCATTACGCATTAATCGTAAGGTGTGCGAATGAATGCCTTTAATGCTTGGCTCTTGAGCAATGATCAAAAACATTTCAATCATTTTTACTGGCCGCATAAAAATTCGGTCGTTGGTGGTATTGATGAGTTTATCTACCAACTCAAAGTCTTGGTTAATATTTGTGCACTTACTTTGTTCAGATTTTTGAATGATTTCTTGTTCAAAACGTTGTAATAAAATGGTATTTAACTCACCTACGCGAGCAATAATACGAAAGTAGCGTTTCATCATGCGTTCAACGGGTGCTTTACCTTCATCCCCAAAACCCATCATTTTGGCAACATCGGTTTGATAGTCGAACAATAAACGGTTTTCACTACGTTTAGCTACAAAATGTAAGGCAAAACGCATTCTCCATAAATAGTCTTGCGCTTCAATAAGCTCGGCTAATTCATTAGGGTAAAGATAGTGATGCTCAACTAACTCTGCTAACGAATCAGCGAGAAAGTGACGTTTTGCTACCCAAGCAATGGTTTGTATGTCGCGCAAACCACCGGGACTTGCTTTAATATTGGGCTCTAGCGTATAAGCTGCGCCATGATATTGCTGGTGACGTTTTTCTTGCTCTTTTCGTTTAGCAATAAAGAATTTTTCTGAAGTCCAAAAAACATCTTCATTTAATAACGGTAGTAATTGTTGGGTTAATGGTTTATTACCCGCTATTTGCCGCATTTCCATTAAATTAGTGGCGACAGTGACATCTTTAATAGCTTGCTTTAAGCATTCTTTAATTGAGCGAACACTATGACCAATATCAAGTTTTATGTCCCAAAGCTGAGTAATAAAGCTAGATATACGCTCTTCAAGATCAGTATCAATATCATGTTGTGTTAATAGTAAAATGTCGACATCTGAAAAGGGATGCAGCTCACCTCTACCATAACCACCTACCGCGACTAAACTAATTTGAAATTCATCTAGGTGATGTTGGCACCAAAGTTTGCACAATGTGGCATCAACAAATACAGCCCGAGCCACTAATAAATCGTTAACATCATTGTCAGGAAAAGCGGCTTTTAACCACTCATTGAAACTTGTCGTTAACTGGCAAATATCTTTGCTAGATAAAGTCTCAGCGGTAATGGCTAAGCTATCAATAAAATGAGTGGGTACTATATGCTTTGATAATGGGTGATGAGTCAATTGCTTACCTAATTAATTTAATATTTAGTTATAAAGGTGGCGGTTAATTGTTTCTTCTTTACGCAAGGTTAAAATTTCACAGCCGGTTTTGGTTACCACTAATGTATGCTCCCATTGCGCCGATTTTTTGCCATCACTAGTATAAACGGTCCACTTGTCTTCTTGGTCTAAAATAGTTTTCGATTTTCCTAGATTGATCATTGGCTCAATAGTGAAGCACATACCTTCGCGCATTTTTTCGCCGGCTTTGTTTTTGTAATGAACGATTTGCGGCTCTTCATGAAACTCTACACCTATGCCATGGCCACAGTAATCTTTAACAATGCTATAACGGCCTTTGCTTTTAATAAACTTCTGAATGCTTGTACCAATGTCACCAAAATCTGCACCCGGTTTTACTTTTTTCAAGGCTATATATAATGACTCTTGCGCCAAACGACATAAACGGCTGTCTTCGGGAGAAACCTCACCAATTAAAAACATTTTACTGGTATCTCCGTGGTAACCGTCTTTAATGACAGTAATGTCAATATTGATAATATCACCCTCTTTTAATACGGTATTATCAGGAATGCCGTGACAAACCACATGGTTGATTGAAGTGCAAATAGATTTTGGAAAGTGGTGGTAGTTTAATGGTGCTGAGATGGCATTTTGAACTTTTTCAGTGAAATCAGCACATAAAGTGTTTAGTTCATCTGTGGTGATACCGGCTTTTACATGAGGGCCGATCATTTCTAATACATCACAGGCAAGTTGCCCGGCAATGCGCATTTTTGCTATTTCTGCCTGGCTTTTTATTTGTATGGCCATGGGGATCTCTTTGTCTATTGGTTGT
This sequence comes from Colwellia sp., assembly GCA_016765685.1. Lineage (GTDB taxonomy): Bacteria > Pseudomonadota > Gammaproteobacteria > Enterobacterales > Alteromonadaceae > Colwellia. Next base: position 6,138 of record JAESPR010000047.1, read on the forward strand.
ATTTGTCTAGCTCTATTCGCACTGCTTCAACAATCGCCTTTGGCTCAGTTAAATAGAAGTTATGATTCAATAATATTAATTGCTCGTCAACGGCGAGTAATAGTGCTGGAATTGCTTCAGTATTAATTATTTCTTGTAAGGCAAAAATTTCTTCTAGTTGTGATAACGCATCTTTACTGAGTTTATCACTGTTAAGTACTTTTGCTGGAGGTGACAATTTTAGTTCATTAATGATGTTATCTAAATCTGCTTTTAAGGTTAATTGATTGCCTTGGCCAAAATGAGCACCTTGTAAAGCATTTAATAAGGGCAATGCTAGCGAGGGTGTTTTATGTTGCGCCCACGTCATTAAATTTGCAGATAAGATAGAATTTTTCTGGTGTTTAAGCGTATCGTGGTAATGCTCTGAAAAATGAATACCTGCCAGTTTCTCTACAGCTTGTATTTCTTTTATTTTAATGGCAGTGCTGTCATCACTCTTGCCATCAAAGAAAGCCGCATGCCACAAATGTAAAGGCATATCAGGAAAGGCTTTGTTGATTTCGTTAACGAGCGGCGTCACCACATAACTCCAAGGGCAGTGACTGTCGTAAATAAAGAATAATTGTGTGGATGACTCTTTGGGCAGTGAGGGTGTTGTCATTGTTTACCTAAATTTTTTGGTCTGGATTGGATTGGCAAGCGCCTAATGGATGATTTTACCGTGATAACGCTAATTAGCCCAGTGAATTATTCTGCTGGCTAAAAAGGTTGTTTTATGGTATAAAATGCACCGCTGAAATCTTAGTGGTTATTTAGTATTTAATCATCGCTTGTTTTAGTGTCAATCAAACTGGTTAGGGTCTGTTTTAAAGCAACCTTGATTATATTATAAACTCACATACATCTATTAAAGGTATACCGGGGTGCTCAGCTGATTTGGTCTTGTTGGTTATTTTGTTAACTAATTACAAGAGCGCAGCTATATGGGTCGTGTATATTGGGTGTATGAACGCTTAACCCCACTAATGTAAGGAAAGATAAAATGTCTAATGTTTCAATGCGCGATATGCTTAAAGCCGGTGTTCATTTCGGTCACAAAACTCGTTACTGGAATCCAAAAATGAAGCCTTTCATTTTCGGTTCACGTGATAAAGTTCATATCATTAACCTTGAAGTAACTGTTCCTATGTTTAATGAAGCACTTGCTTTCATTAACAATGTTTCTTCTAAGAAAGGTAAGGTTTTATTTGTTGGTACTAAACGTGCAGCAAGTGATGCTATTCGTGATGCAGCAATAAAATCAGAGCAATTCTTCGTTAATCACCGTTGGTTAGGTGGTATGTTGACTAACTGGAAAACAGTGCGTCAATCAATTAAACGTTTAAAAGAACTTGAAGCGCAAAGCACTGATGGTACTTTTGAAGCTTTAACGAAAAAAGAAGCGTTAATGCGTACTCGTGAAATGGAAAAACTTGATAAAAGTTTAGGTGGTATTAAGAACATGGGTGGTTTACCTGATGCAATATTTATCGTCGATGCTGATCACGAACACATTGCAATTAAAGAAGCAAACAATCTTGGTATCCCAGTTGTTTCTATTGTTGATACTAACTCAAATCCTGACAATATTGATTATATTGTGCCGGGTAACGATGATGCCATCCGTGCAGTATCTTTATACTGTAATGCGGTAGCTGACGCAGTTATTGCTGGTCGTGAGCAAAACATTGTGGTACAAGCTGAAAAAGACGGTTTTGTTGAAGCTGAATAATTGCTTTCTGTTCAAGAGAGCTAATTAAGCAAAATATTTCGTTTACTCATAAAAGCAGTCACTTATTGGTGTTGCTTTTATGAGACCTAATTTAATACTTATGCCCATTATTTTACTGTTTATTATCTTTGATGATTAAACACACCTTTGGGGATAACTGAACACAGAGGAATTACCTATGACAGTTACAGCTGCAATGGTTAAAGAACTTCGTCAACGCACAGCTGCGGGCATGATGGATTGTAAAAACGCGTTAACAGAAGCTGACGGTGATATGGAACTTGCGATTGAAAATATGCGTAAGAACGGTCAAGCAAAAGCGGCTAAAAAAGCAGGTAATATTGCTGCTGAAGGCGCAATTATCATTAAAGTATCAGGAAACGAAGCTGCATTAGTTGAAGTTAACTGTCAAACTGATTTCGTAGCGATGGATGAAAACTTTTTAGGTTTTGCCAATGCTGTTGCTGAAGTTGCACTTGAGTCAAAAGCATCAATTGCTGACTTACAAGCGCAGTTTGAAGAAAAACGTATCGCGTTAGTGACTAAGATTGGTGAAAATATCAATGTACGTCGTGTTGAATATGTTAAAGGTGTTAATTTAGCTTCTTATTCTCACGGTGCTAAAATTGGTGTCGTTGTTGCGGGTGAAGGTGATGCTGAATCATTAAAACACATCGCTATGCACATCGCGGCAAGCAAGCCAGAATTCATCAATCCTGAAGATGTTCCAAGCGATGTTGTAGACAATGAGAAACGTATTCAATTAGATATCTTAAAAACTGAAAACGATGCGCTTGATGATAAAAAGAAAAAGCCAGTAGAGTTACTTGAAAAAATAATTATTGGTCGTATGAAGAAGTTTACTGGTGAAATTTCTTTAACAGGTCAAGCTTTTATCATGGAACCTAAAAAATCTGTTGGCGTAGTGCTTAAAGAAAAAGGTCTTACGGTATCTTCTTTTGTTCGCTTGGAAGTTGGTGAAGGCATTGAGAAGAAAACAGAAGATTTTGCTGCGGAAGTAGAAGCACAACTTGCTGCTGCCAAAGCTTAATTCGTCCTCTTTGAACGAGTAACTTCGTTGCATTCGTTTTTTTACGTAGTTACATATACTTATATGCGCCTAAGGTAAAAAAACTCAAGCGCCTTGTTACTCACCCAACTAGTTAGAATTACATTCTTCATATTTGATGTTCTAGCTTCATTGTGAATGCAATTTATTTAAGGCGCTTATTTCATAATAGTCCTAAATAAATCGCTGTGCGACTTTGCTATAATCATCAACTATTTTGAATTAACAGAAAAACGTCTACCTTGGTAGGCGTTTTTTTATGCTTGCTCCGCGAAGCTGGCAAACCCGATAGGCTGAAAGAAGCCTTATCACCCTGATTAAGGGGCAGATGATCCCAATGGCAATAGGTATGTAAAGTTGCGATAGTTGCATCGGTCATTATCCCCTAGCTAATGGTGAGGTCGATGTTTAGGATGCACGGTATATCGCGGTGCCATGGATGTGAAAGAGAGTTTATCTTCAATTTATAGGCATAATGCTGCTATGCAAAAGTTATCCACTTAGTGGCAAAATAGCCCTAGTGATGCCGGCCATTTATTGCCGTTTTATTTTGAAATTTTATTGCGGTTAAATGTTATTTTTATTGAATAAATACTCTAATTTAATTATATTAGCGCCAATTTGTAAATCGGGCGATCGTTCGGTAATAATTAGATTGTTGTGGAAGTATTATGTTGTTGCTTTTAATGTTGTTAGTGAGTTGTTTTAGTATGTTTTGTGGACTGTTCTTTTATTGTCAGGCTCTAGTGACCGGTTTTGGTCGTAAGCGCTGGACTATGGCAGGAGTATTGTTTGGTCCATTAATATGGCCGATGTTTATGATGAAAAAACGTATGCGCTTAAATCGTTTATTTGGTTTTAATCAGTTAATATTTAGAGCCTAAGGTCTACTTTAAAAACGTGATGGGTGAAATTAGCAAGATATAGGAGAAATAATAAAGTTGCTAACATCCATGTTAGTAATCTTTTAAATAGACTTAAGACAGTTGCTTAAGCACTAATATTTGAAATAAAAAGTTAAGTTAGTAATAACTTATGACCACCAAGTGTTGGCAGACGTTTCTTTTATTACAATCCGTGTGGCAATAGGATTGATTTTATTAGCTTTATTATCTTTATTAGTATTAAATAATGTTTTTAATAAACGGATCATGATTTTCCCTCAATAAGTTTAAACTCAACAGTTATCTATGAAAAATTAAAACCTTAACGTGCCACGTTTACTGCCAATAGTTTGGATGTCTAAGCTATTTTCATTGCTTATACGAAGAGTGCCACGTTTACTGCCAATAGTTTGGATGTCTAAGCTATTTTCATTGCTTATACGAAGCGTGCCACGTTTACTGCCAATAGTTTGGATGTCTAAGCTATTTTCATCACTTATACGAAGAGTGCCACGTTTACTGCCTATTTCTTGGATATCTAAATTGTGTATATCTGCCACTGGCGCGGGTGTAACAGACATTGCCATTGATAACATAATTGAACTTAACATATGTACTTCCTTTAAATAATAGTTTATTAGTATTGTGTTATTAGTATTGTGCGCTTATTGGTATGCTTAAAGTGTGCCAAGTAAGGGGTGCTCGCCACGAAGCTTGAACAGTGTGGGCTGTAGCTGATAGGTTTAGTGTGATTCACCGGAATAAAAGAATCGCTGCTGTTGTTTTTTAACCATGACGGCTTTTTGACGCTAACGGATTAAACTAACTTTGAAGGACAATTTTAAAACTGAATTTTTGAGTGGAAGTGTTGAATTATAATATTAAAATTAACGACTAAAGACGGTCGATTTGTTAGCTATTTTGTGGGCAAGCAGATATTTTTGAAAATGCTCAGTCGCTAAGGGTTTGCTATACAAATAACCTTGAAGTTGTTCACAGCGTAAACCGGATAAAAAACTAAGTTGTTGATTGGTTTCTACGCCTTCGGCGACCACATCCATGCCTAAGTTATGAGCGATGGTCACTATGGTTGCCACCATGTTCCGTCCTTGTTCTGATTCTTCAATGTCATCAATAAAAGCTTTGTCAATTTTTAAAGTGTTGAGTGGGAATTTTCTCAAGTAAGCTAACGAGGAGTAACCGGTGCCAAAATCATCCAGTGACAAATGTATGCCCATCGCTCTTATTTGCAGCATGGTATCAATTGCGGCTTGAGGCGAGTCCATTACGGTGCCCTCTGTTATCTCTAACTCTAAGTGTTTGGCCGGTAATTGACTTTCTTGTAAAATGCCGGCTATTTGAGTGACTAAATTGGATTGGGTAAATTGTACGGCTGATAAGTTAACCGCAACTCTACCTTCGAATAAACCGGCATCGACCCATTTTTTGGTGGCAAAACAAGCCTTTCTTAGCACAACTTCGCCAATATCGATGATTTGTCCGGTTTCTTCAGAAACCGGAATAAATACGACAGGGCTAATAATACCTTTACTTGGCGTTTCAAAGCGAACCAAGGCTTCCATACCTGCTATTTTTCCGGTAGCAATTTCAATTTTCGGTTGATAATAAACCGAAAATGAATCGTCTTTTAAACCATGGCGAATCAAGCTTTCAATTTGCAAACGTTTAACTGCTTGTTTATTCATTGACACGTTGAAAAATTGATATTTATTACCACCACTGCCTTTAGCATGATACATGGCAGTATCGGCATTTTTAAGTAACTCATGGCCGGTGATACCGTCTTCTGGGAATAAGACAATACCGATGCTGCTGTATAACACTATTTCTTGGTTTTTGATCTTAAAGGGCAGGGCAACAGTACGCAAAATGTTTTTTGCTAAGGACGTTATTGTATGAATATCGTTGGTGTTTTCGATAATAATACTAAACTCATCACCACCTAATCGATACACGGTATCTTGTTTACGTATCAGTGTTAACATGCGTTTAGCAACTTGACACAATATAGCGTCACCGACTTGATGTCCTAAGGAATCATTGATTTTTTTGAAGTTATCTAAATCAAACACCAGTAAAGCATGGTTGATCTTACTTCTCACTAGACGTGCTTGATTTGCCTGAAAATACGAACGGTTTGGCAGGCCTGTTAACATATCTGAACTGGCTAATTTTCTTAATTCTGCCTCGGTTTCTTTGCGTTTAGTGATATCAGAAAAAACACCAACAAAATGAGATATGTTGTTATTTTCATCGTGAATTATATCGATGTTTAGATCCGTTAAATATTTGCTGCCATCAGACCGTACGCTCTCTATTTCACCATGCCAGCTACCTTTAGTGACTAAATGTTGTTTAATGTGTTGGGTGAATTTTTTAGGATATTGGTTGAAAAATAAGGGACGACCAACCATTTGATTTTTATTTTTTCCGGTGATGCGTTGAAAAGCTTTATTAACATCAACCGCAATAAATTGACGATCATAAATAACAACTGCATCGGATATATTTTGAATACATTTAGCGAACAGCTTTAATCGCTCTTCTGCTTTTTTTATTTGGCTAATGTCTTTTAGTGTGCCGGTCATACGCGCAGGGTTATTGTTTTCATCACGCTCTACTATTTTGCCGCGATCTAAAATCCAAACCCAACGGTTGTGTTTGTTTTTAACACGGTAGGTTGCCTCAAAATGCTCTGTTTTCTCAGCAAAGTGATCTGCTAAGGCATTTTTTACTCTCTCTATGTCGTGTTGATGAATATTGGTTTTAATGTTGCCTAAACTATTTTTTTCGTTGCTTTTATTACGTGTACCGTCTTGAGGGAACTCTAAAATCCCCCAAATATTAGAGCGGTATATTTTATCGGTGACAATATTCCAATCCCACATTTCATCACCACTGCCCCATAGTGATAATTTTAATCGTTCTTCACTTTCTTTTATTTGTGAGTTATAAAGTTGTTTGTTTCTATACTGTTGAAAGACATAAATTAAAAATAATAGTGCCAGAAAACTGTATAGCACCACCATAGTGGTTGATAACCACCATGGTGGTAAAATAAGGACATTTAGTTGACTGGTTTTAGCTTTTTTAGGCTCATTAATGTCATAAGCTTGCACTTCAAAAATATAATTACCCGAGCTTAAATTGGTATACGTAGCACGATTGCTATTGTTACCTGTAGCTGCATCAATCCAGTTTTCCTCTAAACCGACAAGACGATATTTATATTGCAATTGGGTTGGCAACTTGATATTGGGAGAGATGAATTCAAAAGTGATTGGTGATTGTTGGTATGCTAATTCCACTTGTTTTAACGAGTTTAACTGTTTTGTTAAACGATATTGAGAATGTAGCCCCTTTTTTCCCGGTTGCCCAACAGAGATTGCGATTTTTTTATTGGCTACATAAAGGTTAGTAAATATAGGTGCTGAGATGTTTTGTTTTATTTGCAATACATCATAGGGGGAAAAATAATAAAAGCCATTGGCGCTACCAAAAAACAATAGGCCTTTGCTCGATTTTAACTTTGCTTGTTTATTAAATTCGGGTTTTTTTATGTGATAGTCTAGATCAAAGTGGATCATAGCTTTTTGATTTTTTTCTTGTGTTAAGACACTGATACCGGTATTGGTTGCAAGCCAGATATTGTTGTTATCGTCTATGGATAATGAAGCAATAAAGTTATTTCTTAAACTATTGCTTTCATTAAACTCAGTTACTTTATCAGTACCTAATGCTAATACTGACAAGCCTTGAGACTCTGAGCCAAAAAAGGCAGTATCGTTATTTATTAATAGATTGTTTATTGAGTTAAGGGGGAATTGCTTTGGAAGTTTAATAGCTTTATCGGCAAAAACTTGCTCTTGAATGTTAAAGGTGACGATTTCATTATGACTTGTTAATAAAACTAAGTTATTTTTGTTGAATTGTAGCTTTAAAAATTCAACATTGCCCTCTGCATGATAATAGTTAAAAGTTCTTAACAAGGTCTGATATTGAGCTAAAACACCTGCTTGATTGATAAACCATAAGCTGTCATGCGCGGCTATAACAAATTGTGTATCAGAGTAGTTTTTTTCTAAAAACCATTTTTTGTGCTCGGTTATTTTTTTATCAATAGTATTGTACTGGTATAATTTATTGCTTTCAGTTCGTAGCCAAAGGGTACTACTGTTATTAGCTATTACTTGCCAAACGTTTTCGGCTAAATTGAGTGATTCTTTAGTAATAATGCTTGACGGTGAAAGCTTAAATAAGCCTTGTTGCTCAGTTGAGAGCCAAATGCTGCCATCGCTCGTTTCCGCAAAAGATTCAACTCGGTAATTATCATTACCATTACTAGTTAATCCATGGTGAAATAGACTTGTTAATGGAGAGTGTTTATTAATACCACCACCATAGCTGGCCAACCACATAGTGTTGTTAGTATCTTGATAAATATCCATTAACCAATCTTCACTAATCGATGTGCTATTTTTAGTGCTTTGATAACTATCAACTTGATGCGTTAATAAGTTAATTATATTCAGCCCATTGTGAGTCGCCACCCAAACATGATTATCGTCAAATTGCGTTATTGCTCTGACGTTATTGGATAATAAAATTTGTTGGTTATTGTTGCTACTGGTTTTCAGCTTAGCATTACTGTTAGCAGTTAAATGCGAAACTAATTGGTAACGATCATCAACAATATACAAACCATTATCTGTTGCTAACCAATATTGATTGTCTATTTTTTTCATATCAAATAAAGCATTGGCATCAATAAACAACTGAAATTTATTTTGTTTTTTAAGTGCGCCAATGTAGTTAAGGCTCTTGCTGAGCAAATGAATACCCTTGTCAAAGCTACCTAACCAATAATTTTGCTGCTGGTCTTGAAAAATTGTTTTAATTTCACGAATTCGATCATTGTAATTGCGCACAGTAATACGGGTAAACTTTATATTAGTAAGATCACTTTTTACCGACAGAGTGTGTAATCCCTGAGTCGTTGATATCCACAATAAAGGTTGATTTGGTACTGTTTTTGATGAAAGTTCTTTATTTTGATAAATATCCCAAATGACATTATCTCTAAGAGATGAGTCATTATTTTTTTCGTTTAAAAAGTTATCAAAATTATCCAGCTCAAGGTTATAGCGACTTAAACCATTTTTGGTGCCAACCCACAGAGTGTTTTCGCTATCGATAAATATTTTTCGAATAAAGTTTGCTGCAAGGGAGTTTTTATCATTAACATTATGACGATAGGTAACCACATTATTGCCGTCATAGCGGTTCAAGCCATCTTCGGTGGCAAACCAGATAAAACCTTGGTGATCTTGGGTAATACCAAAAACATTGGAATTAGACAGACCATTTAAAGTTGATAATTGACTGAACTTTAACTGCTTAGTGTTTTCTTCAATGAAAGTATTGCTAGTATCTAACTCTGTGTTAATTAGTTTGTCATTCGCATTCGCATTTAGTGACAAAACTGTCAAAAAAACGAACTTTAAGAGGTGGTTTTGGGTAAAAACAGACCGTGTTTTACCCTGAATTAAACTTAACCAATAAACCGCAATAAACCTAAAAAAATATGAAAGCACAGCTCAACCTAAAAGAACGAAAAAATAAAATTATTATTAGTTTTTAATCAATAAAACAAAACAAAAAATTATGCGACAGACCATTAAAAATCATGCGTCGCTTTAAGTCAACTTTTGTTCGCCCTTTTGTTTAGGATTGCATTTGAGCTTATGGTAATTTTATTTAAGCTTTATATAGACAAAACTAATATTTTCTCGTGCTTTTTATTGTGAAATCATCGACTTTACTTATTTTTTTACCCTGTAAAAGTGTTTCTATTTTTGTTAGCAATGCAGTGTCTTCAGTCTGAATTGACGCTAAAATAAGCCTGTCTGGATTTGATGTTGCCATCAGATTAGTTTTTATAAAGCTTTTCACTTGTTCAAACTCGAGCGACAAAATGGCACTGACTAATTGCTCTTTATGAGAAAAATGTTGGTCTTTATTGCAAATGGCTGCCCAAAAGCGCTGACTTTTTATTCTTAAATTATTATCTTTTTCTTGTAATTGACCGGCTAAGCCATGAATTAAGTGTGACCAATTCTCTTCACTAAGCTCTGTTAACATGGCTAGACTGTCATTAATGAATTCATCAATAGCCTGAGTTAATGTGATGGCATCGGTATGAGGAGACTGTATGTAAAAGGCAATACCGGGGTAGCGGTTTATGGGCACATAACCAACACCTACTAAATAACCATACTGCTTCTCAGTACGCATTTCTTGGAAAAATAAAGGTGATAAAAGATGGCTCGTTACCATAGTTAAAGCAATTAAGTTGTTATCTTTTGTTGGCATTGGAGTGTAAACAACTGTTGCATGGTCATGCTCAGGAATGGTTATCGGTAATACCAGAGTGCTTTTATCGGTAATATCAATAACAGGGCACTGCACAGCATGTTTATCGTTGTAATTATTGTTAAAAATGTGTTTGATGTTAGCAACTATATTGTTGGCATGCTCAATAAGCCAGTTGCCATGAATTAAAACTTCAAGGGTGATCTCTTTAAATAGTTGTTTGTTAAAAGCTTGGTATTGAGAAAATGTGATCGCTTTTAGAGCCAATGCTAGTTCATCAGAGCAAGGGTTGTTAGGCTGCATCATTGAACTCAAGGTAGAAAATAATTGTGAAATTGATTTGCTTTTGTCGCTGTTTTGCCAATGCTTGATTAGTTGTTGCTTGAATAAGTCAAAGTTGTCTTGGTTAATATGATGATGTTTTAATCGGTATAAAAGTTTTTCTAATAGTTTAGGCTGATTATCACTAATACCAGAAAGCTGCAACGTAATACCGCCTTGATGAGCATATAGGTGGTAATGAATACAGGCTAGTTCTGCATCGTAGTTTTCTTCAACGACCGTATGGGTATATAAATCGACGAATAAGCGTGTCATCGCAATGTTTTCAATGCTTTTTATTGAAAAAGGGGAGTCAATGCCAAGGTAAATATAACCTTTGGGCACTTTAAAGGTAATGTCTTGTTTATACCAAACGGCTAAACCGCTAGCGGTTTCAATTTTTCTAGGTAATTTGTTTTGTTCGACATTATCAAAAACGTGAGGGTCACCGATAATATATGGGTTTTCTTTTGGTAAAAATAAGGCTTTGTTTATTTTATAGTTTTCAGTATTAGGTGTTGATAAATTGTGCCAATGGGTTAAGTCATCGACTGAAATATTACTGATATGGTAAGGTACTTGATACCAAAAGCTGGTTTTAGAAAAAGTATTATTTTGACTAACGTGAATAACACGAACATTGTGTGCATGTAAGTAATTTAGTAAATGATTAACATTGTTTTCATCCATGCCTGACATGATGTAATCACCAAAAATATAATCTTCGCATGGGTAATGTTGCATGTTAATTACCAGCTGACTAACATTATCCAGAGGGGTGCTTTTTTCATGATAAGTAAATGATAATTCGGCAATAGCTTGTTTTTCTTGGTAATAATAATGAGGAAGTTTTACTGATTTTAATAAACCAATGTAAGAGAAAACCACGCTAATAATGTCATTAATATGATGTTCACCTGACTCAGTTAAACTAATACTGATATTAAAATCTTTAAAGTTAGAGCCGTTAATACCAGAGCCGGCCGTTAAACCCATAGCCCATTGTGCCTGTTTTAATTTAGCTAAAATACTTCCTGCGCCTTCGTGCCCCATTAAATAAGCTAACACTGATTCGGGTTTATCTTGATAATATTTATCAATGCTTTCCATGGCAAAACTGAGAATAAGTTGATGTTCATTTTTCACCGGATGCACATCTATGTATATACCTTGATGTTCTGGTAAGTATAAAGGCTCGGTTACTGCCGCTAGCGGTTTGCCATCATTTTTTATTTCGCCAAACATTTTTTTTGTCAACGCGGCTAATTCAGTCAGTGATTGTGGACCTTCTATTGCTAGGGTCATGTAACTCGCTTGATAATAACGTTCAAAAAAGGCTTGGATTTCATGGCTAATACTGATGCCATTTCTGTCGGCAAGAGTATCAATATTACCCACAGAGAATTGTGCAAATGGGTGTTTTTGATTAATGGTTTCTTTATGGACATCATATAATCGACGAACATCATCTTTAAGTTTTAACTTAAATTCCGCTTCAATATTTTTGCGCTCTTTGGTAATAAATTCGTCAGCCAACAAGGGAGAGATGAAAAATTGACTGAAGCGGTCTAAGGCTTCAGTAAAGTGTTGGTGGTGAATATCAAAGTAAAAACAGGTGTGCTCGGTTGCGGTCCAAGCATTATTATTGCCACCATGTTGACTGATAAATTTTTGGTACTCACTGCCGTCAGGATATTTATGGGTTCCTAAAAACAACATATGTTCGAGAAAATGTGCTAACCCTTGTCTATCCTGAGGATCATTAAAGTGACCCGCATTAACGGCTAACGCTGCCGCACACTTGTCTGTTTCTTGGTTGTGAACCAATAAAACTCGCAAACCATTGTCCAAGGTAAGTGATTGATATTTTTTAAAATCATTTGGACTTTGTTGCAACGTTGGCTCCTAGTTTTGACAGTGAAAATGCTAAGAAAACTGTCTACTGATAGTCAGTTAAGTGCTCTAAATTACCTTATGGAATAACTAGAGTCTAATTTATTCTTAACAGTTAATGTAAAAAGGCTATAGATTCTTTTACTATAGCCGTAAAATAACCAACTGCGTATGTTTATCTACTCGATGTGTGAGAGAAAAAAATGCAAATTTATATTATGCGTCACGGTGAAGCTGCAAATATTGCGGGTGAAGATTCACTTAGACCTTTGACAATACATGGCAAGATTGAAGCTGAAAAAATGGGACTTTGGCTAGTAAGTTGCAAACCAAGGTTGCTCAATATTTTGGTCAGTCCGTATCTTAGAGCACAACAAAGCTGTGTCACTGTTATTGATGTTTTATCAAAAGCTTCATTATTAAATGGCATAAGCCCTGAAACTGTCGATTTTATTACCCCATCCGGTAATGCACGACAAGTTCACGACTATATAGACGGCTTAGTTCACAACAATAACGATGACATTGCCGCGAATAACTCAACGGAAGAACAAGCTATTTTGTTGGTTTCACATATGCCCTTTGTTAGCTACTTGGTTGGCGAGTTAACGGGGTCGTTAAATATGCCTATTTTTTCAACCGGCGCAATAGCTATAATTGATTATGATATCAAACAGATGCAAGGGAAGTTACTTGACATCGTTTCACCAGCAAGGGTAAAGCTTTAATCTTTATTAAATTTATCTTTAAGTTCGATAAGTGCTAATAGTGCGCCGTTACCACCCCATTCTAAGGGGGCTTGGTGAAATGCCATCACGTCTGGATGTTGCACTAACCAATGGGGGACTTTGTTTTTTAATACTCTAGAGCCAAGACCGTGAATAATACAAATGCATTGGGCATGTTCTTTTTGACAGGCATAAAGTAATGCGGCAATTTCTTGTTTGGCTTGTTGTTGATCTAAACCATGCAAGTCTAAAATTAAATCGGGGCGGTAAAAACCACGACGTAAATTTTTCGCTTCAAAGCTGCTAACATCGGCCCGCACATATTTCATCGGCCCTTGTTTGTTTAAATTCGGTTCGAATTCGTCAGAAAAGTGAAATTGAGCCAATGCTTTTTTGTGGTTTTTTTGATGAGAATGGCTTTTAGGCTTGCTGACTTTTTTCCCAAAGTGTATGGTGTCCACTTTTACAGGTTTGACCTTGCCGATCGCTTGCTGAAAAAGTGTTTCAGCTTCGGTATTGTACGCTTTAGCGGGGATGCTTTTCATTTTCATGGCGGCAGTTTAAAAATATCTGCTAACCTTTACAAGTAATGAATGGTGTGAACTAGAACATTTAGGAATAAAAAGGGAATGAAAAGTGAATAAGTTAAGCTCGGTCATGAGTCAATTACATACAATTGCCGATTATTGTCGATATGGTGCAACGTTATTTAATCAAGCCGAATTGTTTTACGGTCATGGTAGTGAGAATGCTTTTAAAGACGCTTATACCTTGGTGATGTATGCTTTGTCTTTACCTAATGATGCGGACGATAACATGATGAACTGCCGGTTAGTTGATGCTGAAAAACAGCATATTTTAACTTTATTCAGTCGTCGTGTTGAAGAACAAATTCCAGTAGCTTATATCACTAACATTGCCTATTTTGCTCAATTGCCTTTTTATGTTGATGAGCGTGTCCTTATTCCGCGTTCCCCTATAGGTGAGCTCATTGAAAATCAATTTTTTCCCTATATTACCGAAAACAACATGCCAAAACGTATTTTAGATTTATGTACGGGCAGTGGTTGTATTGCTATTGCTTGTGCCAGTTATTTTCATGATGCAGAAGTTGATGCGGTTGACTTATCTGTTGAGGCCTTAAATGTAGCGCAAACAAACATAGAAAATCACGGTCTTAGTGAACAAGTTATTCCAATTCAGTCTGATGTTTTTTCTGGAGTTGAAGGGCAACGTTATGATTTAATTGTCAGCAACCCACCTTATGTTGATCAACAAGATATTGAGTGTTTGCCAGCAGAGTATCAACATGAGCCTGAAATGGGTTTAGGCTCTGGCATTGATGGCTTAGACATTGTTCGAGTGATTTTGGCGCAAAGTGCTCGGCATCTTAATGAAGACGGGCTGTTATTTTGTGAGGTAGGTAATTCAGAAGTTCATGTTAAAGCTTTATATAAAGATGTTCCTTTTACTTGGCTTGATTTTGAGCGTGGAGGTCACGGTGTCTTTATGTTAACTAAGGCTCAGCTAATTGAATTTGCAGCCGTTTTTACTGCGGCCAATGAAACACATTGATTCGAAAACAATAGAAAATAAATTAAGTTAAATAGACGTTGGAGTTAAAATGTCAGGTAATACCTTCGGAAAATTATTTACAGTAACCTCATTTGGCGAAAGCCATGGTTTAGGGCTAGGTGCCATTATTGATGGTTGTCCTCCTGGCATTGAATTATGTGAAGAAGACTTACAAGGTGATCTTGATAGGCGACGTCCGGGTAAATCTCGTTTTACTACCGCCCGTAATGAAGCAGATAAAGTTAAAATAATGTCCGGTGTTTTTGAAGGTAAAACCACAGGTACACCCATTGGTTTAGTTATCGAAAATACCGACCAACGTTCAAAAGATTACGGTAATATAGCGCAAAGTTTCCGCCCAGGTCATGCGGACTATACTTATATACAAAAATATGGCTTGCGTGATTATCGTGGTGGTGGTCGCTCTTCAGCAAGAGAAACTGCTATGCGCGTTGCTGCGGGTGCGGTGGCGAAAAAGTACCTCTTACAAAAATTTGGTATGAAAATACAAGCCTGTGTTACTCAAATTGGTGCTATTAGCGCAATGTCAGAAAATGGTGCACCACTTGATCATCAAAATATAGATTGGGCAGCGGTAGAACAAAACCAGTTTTTCTTTGCTGATAACAGCAAACTGGAGTTATTAGATCAACATTTGCGCGATATTATGCGCGCTAAAGACTCTATTGGCGCCAAAGTCACGGTAGTCGCAACCAATGTACCTGTAGGCCTAGGTGAGCCTGTTTTTGATCGTTTAGATGCTGAAATTGCTCATGGCTTAATGAGTATTAACGCAGTAAAAGGTGTTGAAATTGGTGATGGCTTTGCTGTCGTTAACCAAAAAGGCTCTGAGCATAGAGACGAGTTAACGCCCCAAGGTTTTGCTAGTAATCATGCAGGTGGTGTTTTAGGTGGCATTTCCTCAGGTCAAAGCATTATTGCGCATTTAGCCTTAAAACCCACTTCAAGCATTGGTGTCAGTGGTAAAACGGTTGATGTTAGTGGTCTTGCAACAGATATTATTACTAAGGGTAGACATGATCCCTGTGTAGGTATTCGTGCTGTGCCTATTGCTGAAGCCATGTTAGCGTTAACGTTAATGGATCACTATTTACGACATCGAGCACAAAATGCCGATGTTAACTGTAATACACCAGTAATTACCGCAAGTTAGTTTTGTCATTATTTACCCGTTTATCTTCAGGTTATTTTTTCTATTTTGCCATTCTTGGCTTGATTTCGCCCTATCTTTCGGTGTTTCTCGATGGTAAAGGTTTTACTTCACTTGAGTTAGGTGAGATCTTTGCTTTTCTTACTGCTACCAAAATTGTCGCACCGAGTTTGTGGGCAATATTAGCGGATAAAACCGGTCAGCAATTATTAATTATTCGCTTAGGAGCTGTGTTTGCATTGTTCAGCTTCTTGTTACTATTTTGGTTAAATAGTTATTGGCCAATTAGCTTTTGTTTAGCGTTATTCAGCCTTTTTTGGACTGCAATATTACCTCAACTTGAAGTGTTAACTTTAAACTCAGTTAGACAAAGCAGTAAAATATATGCTCGGGTGCGTTTATGGGGAAGTTTGGGTTTTATTGCTCTAGCTGTATTTGCAGGCCAAGTAATGGAGTATTACACACTTTTAGGCTCATCGAACCTCAGTAATTCGTCATTCACGGATGCCTTTGTATTAATGGGCTCGGTTATTTTACTTTGTTTGTTTTTATCAACGTTGGCAATGAAACCACAGCGAAGCAAGCATAAAGTTAAACAGCAAGCATTGGCGATTAAGGAGAAATTACTCAAGCCAAGATTTATGATCTTCTTTGTTTCTGGAATATTGCTGCAAATTAGTTTCGGTCCTTATTATGGTTTTTTCGCACTGTTTTTACGAGATTTAGCTTATTCTGGTTTTGCGGTTGGTTTATTAATTTCACTGGGCGTGGTCGCAGAAATCATGGTGTTTATTTTTGCGAGTAGCTTCTTTAAGTATTTTTCCTTAAAAGCATTGTTAATTTTCAGCTTAGCGGTAACAGCGTTGCGGTGGTTATTACTGGCTTACTATGCAGAATCGATTTGGCTGTTAGTTTTTACGCAATTGATTCATGCGGCCAGTTTTGCACTTTTTCATAGTGCATCAATGATCTTTATTAGTTCGCACTTTCATCCTTGCCAACAATCAAGAGGTCAAGCTGTGTATTTAGGTGGTGTTTACGGTGTCGGTGGTGCTATTGGTGCCTATATAGCAGGAATGCTATGGCTTGATGGCGTAGGGGCTAGTACCGCTTTTTTAATGGCGAGCGTTGCGGCAGTGCTTGCTAGTGTGTTAATGATGTTTTTACCTAAAAAAGATACACGCTCTTTAACGTTAGAATAATTGCTTCTGAAATTTCACCGCCACGTTGTAGCAAGCAAAAAAAATGCATCTATAAAAATAGATGCATAAAAACATGAAGTTTTGCTGAAAAGGGCGGGAATAACATTTGCTATTATTTATTCGCCACGTTTTAGCAAGCAAAAAAAATGCATCTATAAAAATAGATGCATAAAAACATGAAGTTTTGCTGAAAAGGGCGGGAATAACATTTGCTGTTATTTATTCGCCA
>JAESPR010000048.1 GCA_016765685.1 Colwellia sp.
GCGGTGGTTGGGCGATAAAAATATGACCACGCTCCATAATTTCAGGCATTTGACGGTAGAAAAAAGTTAATAATAACGTTCTGATGTGAGAGCCATCGACATCAGCATCGGTCATAATAATAATGCTGTGATAACGTAATTTTTCTGGATTATATTCATCACGTCCAATACCACAACCTAATGCAGTAATTAAGGTGCCAACCTCTTGCGATGATATCATTTTATCAAAACGGGCTTTTTCTACGTTCAAAATTTTACCCTTTAACGGTAAAATAGCTTGATTCTTACGATTACGTCCCTGCTTGGCTGAACCGCCAGCAGAGTCCCCTTCCACAATATAGAGTTCAGAAAGCGCCGGATCTTTTTCCTGACAATCGGCTAATTTACCCGGTAAACCAGCAATATCTAAGGCACCTTTACGACGCGTCATTTCACGCGCTTTACGGGCGGCTTCACGCGCCCTAGCGGCATCAATAATTTTCATGATAATAGTGCGAGCAATAGATGGTTTTTCTAATAAATATTCACCCAATTTCTCACCCATAGCCTGTTCGACAGCGGTTTTAACTTCTGACGAGACTAATTTGTCTTTTGTTTGTGATGAGAATTTAGGATCAGGCACTTTAACCGAAATTACTGCGGTTAAACCTTCACGGGCATCATCACCTGAAGCATTGGTTTCAGTACTACCACCTTTCTTGGTTTTGTTAAGCCCTTCTTTTGTCATATAGGAATTTAATGTGCGTGTTAATGCAGTACGAAAACCACTTAAATGCGCACCACCATCACGTTGTGGAATATTATTAGTAAAACAATGAATGCTTTCTTGGAATCCGTCATTCCATTGCATAGCAACTTCTACAACAATGCCGTCATCACGACTTAATTCGAAATAAAATATTTCTTCATTAACGGGTGTTTTATTAGTATTTAGATAATCAACAAACGCTTGTATACCACCTTCGTAGCAAAAGTGCTCTTCTCGACCTTCGCCCCGCTCATCTATTAATTTTATAGAAACACCTGAGTTTAAAAATGATAATTCACGTATGCGCTTCACTAAAAGATCATAATGGAACAGTACATCGGTAAACGTTTCGGTACTTGGCCAAAAACGAACCTCGGTACCATTCCTATCACTTTCGCCAACAAGTGCTAATGGTGCATCCGGCTCACCCATAGTATAAAATTGTTCATGTAGTTCTCCTTTACGACGAATGGTCAGTTTCAGCTTTTGACTTAACGCATTTACTACTGAAATGCCAACGCCATGTAGACCACCAGAGACCTTATAGCCCGAATCTTCACCACCAAATTTACCTCCAGCATGTAACACTGTCATAATAACTTCAGCAGCAGAAATGCCCTCTTCAGGATGAATTTCTGTTGGTATACCTCGACCATCATCTATAACAGAAACAGAACCATCTAAGTGGATAGTAACAATAATTTCACTACAATGTCCTGCTAAGGCTTCATCAATAGAGTTATCTAAAACCTCAAAAACCATGTGATGTAAACCGCTGCCATCATCTGTGTCACCGATGTACATGCCTGGTCTTTTGCGTACGGCATCAAGTCCTTTTAGTACTTTAATACTGGATGAATCATATTCATTTTCTACTATCATAGTTTTAGCCTATTCACTCTTATCTACATTCATTGCTTTTTCTGATTTTAATTCAGAATCGTCTGGATAACTTTCTGATACCTTGCCATGTTCCACGTGAAACACTTTATAATTATTTACGCTTTTTTCCGTTTTTTTGCATTCTTCACTACCTTCACACTCACTACGGTTATGAAACTTGAAGCGATCGAAAAATGGCCGTAAAACATCTTTTGTAATGGCCGTTATGACCACTTGGCAGTCTAATCTCGCTAATGCTATTGATAACGCAACACGAGAATTACAATCTAACTCTGCGCCAATATCATCTATCAATAAAATTGGTTTTACTCGATTAACTTTTGCAATCAATTTAGCTTGTGCAAAAGTTAATGCCAATAAAAACAACTTTTGTTGTCCTCTAGATAACTGTGTTTCTAATGATTGTTTATCCAGAAGAAACTTAACATCAAATTTATGTGCACCATATAAACTGTAACCATAACTGGCTTCTCTTTCCTGATTACTTGAGAGCACATCATGCAGTTCTTTTTTTTGTGGCCAGCCTTGTAAATATTGTACCGTAACCCTACTTTGCAAATTTGGCAATAAAATAGCTAACCAAACATCCAACTCTATTGTTACCGCAGAAACATATTCCTGCCTAACATTCGCTACTTCGATGGACATCTGGCAAAATTGTTCAGTCCAATAAGGCAACATACTCTTTGATTTATTATTAGTGCCTAATCGAATACAAGCATTTCGCTGTTTCAATAGCCGATTAAAAACTTTCCACTGTTTCGCAAAATTATGTTTCACGTGAAACAGTCCTAAATCAACGAAACGTCTCCGCTCTCTAGGTCCACCAAAAAACAATTTAAAGCTTTCTGGGGTAACAATCTGTATTGCGATATTTTTAGCTAATACCGACAAACGAGAATGTCGTTCACCATCAATTTTTATATCCGTTAACCCTGAACTAATATCTTTACTTAAACCTAAGTGACAGCCGTTACCGTCTTTTATACTTACCACAAAGTTCGTTGTTTCATGACAAGCAAGTACTTCTATTTTACTTGTGCGAAAAGATTTACCATGACCAAGAAAAAAAAGCGCTTCTAGTAAACTACTTTTACCACTGCCATTATCACCAACAAAAAAATTTAGCTCTGAGTGAAAGTTGATTGTTGCACTCTGTAAATTACGAAAATTATGGGTAATTAATTTAGCAACACTCATGTAGTCAATTTCAATATTTTGTAAATAAAATTACAAACGCATCGGCATAACAACATAAAGCGCTTCACCCGAATCAGCACCCTCAATCACTACACTTGAATTGGCGTCGGCTAAGGTAAACTTAACTTGCTCATCTTTAATCGCGTTAAGAACATCAAGTACGTAGCTAACATTAAAACCAATTTCTAATTCTTCGTAAGGAAAATCAATCTCTAACTCTTCTTCTGCTTGTTCTTGCTCAGGGTTATTAGCTGTAATCTTTAATAATGAATTAGAAAAATTTAATCTAACCCCTTTAAACTTCTCATTAGACAATATTGATGCGCGGGATAATACTTGACGTAACTGCTCTTTATCGGTAACAAATATTTTATCTCCGTTACGGGGTAAAACTCGACGATAATCAGGAAAACGGCCATCCACTAATTTACTGGTAAAAGAGAACTCTGTGTCTATAATGCGAAGATGATTTGAGCCAAGATAAACTTGAATTTCTTCATCAACAGGAGCAAGTAAACGGATAATTTCTAAAATACCCTTACGTGGAACAATAACCTGCCTAGCAGGTAAAGCTAAAGAGTCATTGGAAATTTTACAAATAGCTAATCGATGACCATCAGTGGCAACTGAACGTATTTCATTACCTTCACTTTCAATTGACATACCATTCAAATAATAACGAACATCTTGATTGGCCATTGAAAAATGGGTACTTTCAATCAAACGAAGCAGTTCAGACTTTAATAACTTAAACTCTACATCACCCTTCCATTCTTCAATATTTGGAAAATCATCGGCAGATAATGTTGATAACGAATATTTACTGCGCCCTGAACTTAATTTAACACTGTCATTTTCAGCATTAAAATTAAGCATTGAATTTTCAGGAAGACTCTTACAAATATCAAGTAGTTTGCGAGCAGGAATAGTAACTTTACCATCTTCACCGTGATTATCAATTTCTGTATGTGCAACCATTTCAAGCTCTAAATCGGTTGCTGTTAGCGTTAAGGATTGTCCGCTAACATCAAAAAGTATATTCCCTAAAATAGGCAAGGTGCTTTTACGTTCAACAGCACCCGAAACTAACAATAGTGGTTTAAGCAATGACTCTCTATTAAGTGAAAACTTCATCTATATTCCTGCTTTTGAGCAAATTTTATTATTAATGTTTTTGAGTGACAATATAAATTATACAAACAAAACATGACATATCAAGAAGATAGCGTCCTAATCAAATTAGAATAATCTTCTTTAATATCATGAAGTTCCTCTCGAAATAATTTAACTTTACGACAGGCATGGAGTACCGTTGTATGATCTCTGCCACCAAAAGCATCACCAATTTCAGGCAAACTATGATTCGTCAATTCTCTAGATAATGCCATTGCTAGCTGTCTAGGTCTAGCAACAGATCGATTTCTTCGTTTAGATAATAAATCAGCGACTTTAATCTTATAGTATTCTGCCACTGTTCGTTGAATATTATCAATAGTAACCAGCTTATCTTGTAACGCTAATAAATCTCGTAGTGCTTCACGAACAAAATCGATAGTGATTGCTCTGCCGGTAAAATTAGCATTAGCAATAACTCGATTAAGAGCCCCTTCTAACTCACGTACATTTGAGCGCAAACGTTTAGCAATAAAAAAAGCCACCTCATCTGCAAGGTTTACATTACTCTCTTGAGCTTTACGTTTTAAGATGGCTACCCGTGTTTCTAATTCTGGTGGTTCAATAGCAATAGTCAACCCCCAACCAAAGCGAGATTTTAATCTGTCTTCAACGGCAACCTCTTTAGGATAACGGTCACTGGTTAGGATAATTTGTTGATTACCTTCGAGCAAGGCATTAAAAGTATGAAAAAATTCTTCTTGAGTTCTGTCTTTACCGGCAAAAAATTGAATATCGTCAATAAGTAAGGCATCTACACTGCGATAATACTGCTTAAACTTTTCCATTTCATTGTTTTGCAAGGCTCTAACCATATCTTGTACAAAACGTTCTGAATGCATATAAGCAATTTTAGCGTTGGGATTATTTTGTAAAATACCATTACCCACAGCATGCAATAAATGGGTTTTACCTAAACCAGTACCGCCGTAGATAAATAATGGGTTATAAGCCGCGCCCGGATTATCGGCAACTTGGGAAGCCGCAGCTCTTGCTAGCTGATTAGATTTTCCTTCAACAAAGTTATCAAAAGTATATTTAACTCTTACATTAGCTTTTTTAGGAAAATTAGCTGTTGAATCAGAGTTTGAGCTTGCATTAGTGTTTCTGCTAACCCTTCTATTTAAAGGCATAACTGAACTGTTTTGACTGGCAGAAACCAAGGGTTTACTACCGACGTCAAAGCGCAATAAATATGACTCTTTACCATCTGTCATAGTAATAAGTTCATTGATTCGGTTAACATACTTATCACGAACCCAATCTAAAACAAAACGATTGGGCGCATAAAGAGTCAATATATTGTCATTGACAACACACTGTAATGGACGGATCCACATGCTAAACTGCTGCGCAGGCAACTCTTCTTGAAGAACAGAAAGGCATCGTTGCCAAAGAGAATTTTCCAAGTAAAAACTCCAAAGAAAAAAGATTTTATCCGCTTGTTGTTCAGATTCTTGTCTTTAAAAAGTGCGTAAGAATTTTGAGAGTGCTTAGGGATCATTCTTTTTAAAATAAGCAAAAAGTTAGCGATCTGAAAAAAGTAGCACAAGCGGAAATTTTTATTATGTACAGCCATTATCTCTATACTTATCCACAAGTGCAATATTGACAGGCAAGTATTCTTGATTATTTTCAAATTAAATCGCTAATGTCTTGTTTAATTGGCTTATTGATAATTTTTTAGAATAAAATACCGCTAAAAATAATTACTTAGTTTATTTACTTATGTTGGTTAAAAAGACAATAAATAATAATAACTAAAGTTAACCTGTGGATATTTTTTAAGTTAAATCCTTAAGTTATAACCCGTTTAGAAAAACTACCGAAAATCCAAAGGATCAAGTAGGATCTTTTATGAAATAATAGTGAGTAAATCATTGACAACAGGGTGAGTAAGATTTAGAATTCGCCCTCTTTTTTTAGACCTGTATGCTCAATTGGCTTTTTTGTCAGGGCAACAACAACCGACGGATTAGCGTAATGAAAAGAACATTTCAACCTA